>URGO01000015.1 GCA_900547435.1 uncultured Parabacteroides sp. | reverse complement strand
TGTTGGACACTTTTAATCAATTATTTATTAACAATTTAATTATTACGTTTTATGAACAAAAAAGTACTTACGCTTTGTGCCGGCTTTTTGCTGGCAGGTAGCTTGGCTACTGTAAATGCGGAGATTGAACCGGTAAAGACACCGGCTATTTCAGAGTCGTATTTGCTGGGCGCTAATGTTAACACAGACACTGACGTAATGACTTGGGCTAACAATGGAATTACAGCTAAAGCCGGTCAAAGTGTTACGCAGTTTAACGTCAATGAATGGACATTGGAACAAGCTGTTGGTTCAGAAGGAGAAACTTTGGATGATCAATTTTATTTAAAAGCTCCTAATGGTCAATATTTAGCAAGTTCTAATGCGAATGGTCTTGCAAAATTAGTAGCTAAAACAGACGATGCTGTAATCTTTGAGTACAAATCTGGATATACAGTTGTTGTTAAGGACCCTGAATCTCTTTGGAAAAAAGGATGGTATATGTCTATCCAAGATAATACAAAGGGGGCTTTACAAGTTTTAGCCGGAATAGCTAAACCAGCAGATAATGTAAATTTGTGCTATGTTACTTTTTCTGCAACAAAATCATTTGAAAAGAATGCATTAATAACATCTATTGGCGGTGATTATTATTTTGTTGGAACCAATACAGCTACTGCAACAGATAAGGTTCTAAAATATAATGAAACAAATGGTTCTGTTTCTTTAGTTTCATATCCTACAGGGCTTAATTCTTATGGTGATGATTATGATGCTTATTTATGGAAGGTAACAGCTTCAGAAGCAAATAATATCATTACTTATACATTCGAGAGCCGCGTAGATGGTGCAAAATTTACATTTACGACTAAGAATGCATATGCTAATGGTTTTAACTTGACAGGAACTCCTTTCAATTCTAATCAGATAGTCGCTCTCTACAAATCTCCGGTAATCTATAAGACTGCTGCCGAATTGAACGCTATCTTGACTAATGGTTTCGAGATGACTATCAAGAAGAACAAAGATGACAATTCGGTTATCTCGGGTATTGATGCGTTCAGTGGTAAGTTGACTGCTATTCCTAATAATAACAGCACTCGTTTCCAGATTATCAATGAAGATGAAGAGTATTTGGTATTGAATACAAAAGCTGATTGGGGTACAGGTAACGTAGGTGTTAATGACCGTGGTCATAAGTTCGAATGGGTAGATGTTGAAAAATTGGCTGAAAATGCAGCAGATTACCGTACTTGGTTCGAATTTACCTACAATGCAGGTGCTGCTGACGAGAAGATTGTAAATAATGTGGCTGTTTATGAGAAATCTAAAGGAGGTAAAGCTTATGGTAACTTGTTTATCCAAACAGGTACAACTGGAACAGAGACTACCAACTGGTTGACAACTTCTAACGGTATCGCTTCTACAGGCGAGGCCTGGCCATACATCATCCTGCAATCTGACAATATCGTTAAGATTAACGAAGTAAACGAACGCTTTTTGACCTTTACTTATGCTGATACGAAAGTAAATGCAGGTAAGGCAGGTGAAGTTTACAAGTATGGTGGTATCTTGGTAGCTGAAGGTTATCAGAATGGTGCAGACTATGTAGATGCTACTACGGTTTACGAAAAAGCTCCGGAAGCACAATGGGCTGTAACTGGTTACGATGAGGCTAAGGGTACTTTCACATTGACTAACCGTGAAAGCCAAGAGGATATCACCGACGTATTCTTGCGCTGGGAAGACAAAGACAAAGGCATCTGCACAGTTATGTCTGGCAATGAGAATTTCGATGATGACTTGGTTAAGATGACCGTTGTTACCGATCCGGATATGTTCGATGGTTTTGCTAAGTACAACGAAAGTGAATTGCGTAATAACAAGTTCTATTTAGGACAGTATCATGGTGTTGCTGGCAATAGCACTGCTTACTTCGTAGAAAACCACGGCAATAGCCACAAGATTGGTATGACTGCAGAGGAAGATGCAGCAGGTAAGTGGAATCTGCGCTTCGCTACACGTGATGTGAAAGTGGATGGCAAAACTCAGGCTGTTGTTGATACCATGTTTGTAACTACTACATTCTATACGTTGAAGGCAGACGGGACTCAGGAAAAAGATAAGCCTTTAAAGATGAAGTTGGCTATCTTACCGTATGCATTCCAAAACGCAGACAATCGTGAGTATGTAGAATGGGCTGGTGATTACGGTCAGAAAAATGTTGAATATTACTTCTGCTATGAAGATAATAAAGAACATCCTGAATATGCAGCACGTTTTGCATTGAAGAAGAAAGCAAATAATACTTATAACTTCGTTGAGATCACTAATGTTGATGAAGATAAGAAATTAGATGCTGAAGACAAGGATACATTTAAGGGGGTTAAGGTTTATGCATCCAATAGTGATGGTAACGGTTCTTTGGAGAGAAAAGATGCCTACACTATCGATGAAAATGCCTTGATGGTTGTAGAACCAGTTGAATCTCCGGAATATCACCTGATCACGAACCATGCTTGGGGCGATACAATCCGCTTGTTCCGTGGCGATAACGATTCTCAGGTATTGTATGAAAAGAAAGATGCTAAGTCTGTTGTTTCTAACGATACATTGAGCTTCTTGAACGTAGACAACACGAACCAGTTCGATGTTAATCCGTCTATGTTCGCTGATACAGCTTATGTAAATCGTTGGGATGCTGACGGTATCAAGAACACTTGCTACCAGTACTTGCTGGCTGTTCAACCGGAATTCGGTTATCATGTAGACAACTGCAACAACCCGGCTCACAAACCGGACGTAACGAACCAGATCGATACAGTTTACGGTCGCTTCTTGATTAACTTGATTGATACGGCAAACATTTATGCAATCAACAATATCCATAATAATCCGTATATTACTGAAAGTGAAACAGGTGATCATTATGCTAAATTGTCATTCGTAAATGGTTTCCATACAAACGACACGTTGTATATCCCGCGTGAAAACGCTGATACGGTGAAATTGGCTATGGATACTCCGGACTTCAATGTGGCTAAGTTCGCATTCCGCTATGTGGATGATAAGGCTGGAACATTCAAGATCCAGACTCAGTACAAAGAATTTGCTCCTGATTATATGAGCTACTATGCAACAGCAGAGGATGTAGCAGAATGGTATGAGGACAATTCTTCTTGGGCAATCACTAACGAAGGTTACTTGCGTTGGGTTAACGGTACAATCGCTGTAGTTCGTAACTGGGAGGCAGGTGATGTATTCAGCATTGAAGAAGGTGTTGAAGCAACTCCGACTGCCAACGAAGAAATCTCTGCTAACGCAGCAGTTTCAGTAGTTGCTGTTGACGGTGCTGTAATCGTTAAGGGTGCAGAAGGTAAGAACGTAATCGTAAGCACAATCTTAGGTAAGGTAGTAGCTAACGAAGTTCTGAACTCTGACAATGAGACAATCGCTGCTCCGGCAGGTATCGTAGTGGTATCTGTTGATGGCGAAAGCTTCAAGGTAGCGGTTAAATAAATAGGAGTTAGAGGGAGTTAAAGGAGTTATTAGGAGTTAAAGCCAATACCTTTGGATAGTATAGTCAAAAAGCATTTGGCTTAACTCCTATAACTCCTGCGCGAAGCGCTAACTTCATTAACTACTCAAAAAAAAATAAGTTCATAATTAAATATTTAATGAACAATTATCCCCTTGAAGAAGTAGCTTGTGATAAGTGAACGGGGAAACAGTTAGTAAATAAAATAGAGTAACAAAAAGTTCTGCTTGCGAGTAGCTTTGTGAAGAGCGAAAGCAAGATTCTAAAAAAGCCTCGTAGTCCAAATAACTACGAGGCTTTTTTCTTTTTCCGCTCCCTCATCAAATTAATTGCATCACCTTCCTCTTCGGCCTAACGGAAGAGGCGTTAGACAAATCCCAAGCGCAGCGTAAAGAAATCTCGGCTGTTTGAGCGAAGCGAGTTTACCGAGATTTCAGCGAAGCGCAGCGGATTTGTAGCCTCTGAAGTGTAAGCCTTGATTTTTTGGTTCTTTTTCATCAAGGAAAAAGAACAGATATATAACTTAGAAAATCCCCCCTTTATACATATTCTCAAAGTTGGAATGTACGCCTTCCACCTTCTGAGCCTCTTCGCCTTCCGGATTCAGCTCGATGGACTTTTTCAAATCTTCGAACGCACCCTGCTTATCACCTTTCAGATTCTTGGCGCGTCCGCGTTCGGCATATGCCTTGCCTACAGTAGGCGAATTTTCGATAATTTCATCAAAGAAAGCAATGGCTTCATCCAGTTTATTCTCCGCAATAAGCAACTTGCCGGTCAGCAGAGCGGCCTCCTCATTGAAAGGATTCAAAGCCAATACCTGCTCAAAATCCTTATGCGCCTCCTCCAGTTGTCCTTTGAACGCATGTATCTTTCCGCGCATCAGGTAAGCGAATTCCTCTTCCGGATTCAACTGGATGACCTTCTCCGCATCTTGCAAAGCCTCGTCCGCCTGTTGCATTTGCTGGAGAATCTCCGCACGGAGCAGGTAGGCACTCTCGAAATCCTCTTTCAAAGCCACCGATTTGGTCAGGTCGGCAATCGCACCCAGCATATCCCCCGTCGTACGTTTGGCCTTCGCCATCATGTAATAAGCGGTAGGATTATCCGCGTCCAAGGCGATGATTGCTTCACAGTCGGGAATCACCTCCGCGTCCTTGTCTAACAGAAAGAGGACATGAATGCGCGTCAACAACGTATTGACGTCCTCCGGTTTCAATTCGTGCATCCGGTTCAGTTCTTCCAATGCCGGCTCCAGTTCGTTAGATGCCATATAAGCCGCGGTCAAAAAAGAACGCGTCTCAAAATCTTCCTGAATATTCAACGCCTCCTTGAAACAACGGATGGCATAAGGCAACTTGCGCGCACGCTGGGCCCTTACCCCGTCATATTTCAAAATATCGAAGTTCTTCGCGTTACTCTTTTCTTTTTCTTCGGCTGATTCCTCCTTCGGCTGCGAAGAGAAGAATGATTTAAAAAAGTTTCCCATATTGTTTTATCATTGCTTATTTCCTATTCGCTTGCAAAAATAGGGAATTATTGCACTTCTTTTTGTTATCTTTGCAAAAATTGTACGCAAAAGAGCAAGAAAACTCATAAACCGAAAACTTATAAATTTATGCAAATGGAACGCTTATTGCAATTGACCGCCGATGGAAGCCATACCTTATATATACCGGAGATGGACGAGCATTACCATTCGGTAAACGGAGCGATTCAGGAATCGGAACACATCTTCATCGGAGCCGGCCTACGCGCCATGGAGAAACCGGACATCCGGATTCTGGAGATTGGCTTCGGGACCGGACTGAATGCCCTGCTTACCTGGAAGGAGGCGGAGCAATCCGGGCAGTTCCGTCATATCACGTATCATACCATTGAGCGTTATCCCCTTTCTGAGGAGATTACCGCGCGACTCAATTATGGGGAACGGGTCTGGCCCGAACGGAAAGAGCTCTTTGACGCCTTACACCGGGCGGAATGGAACCAACCGGTCGATTTGTCCGAACGCTTCACGTTGCATAAGATTGAAGGCGATAGCAACACCTGCCCTTTGCCGGAGTCTATCGACCTGATTTATATGGACGCCTTCGCACCGGAGAAACAACCGGAGAT
This sequence comes from uncultured Parabacteroides sp., assembly GCA_900547435.1. Lineage (GTDB taxonomy): Bacteria > Bacteroidota > Bacteroidia > Bacteroidales > Tannerellaceae > Parabacteroides. The sequence goes on along the minus strand of URGO01000015.1, from coordinate 27,110 downwards.
GTGGAACGAAGCATTCTACCATAAATTATATACCCATGCGGACGAGGGAGCCATCCTTGTCACCTATTGCGCCAAAGGAGAGGTACGCCGCGCCATGCAATCGGCCGGATTCCGCATGGAACGTTTGCCAGGCCCTCCGGGAAAAAGACACATCTTACGGGGAAGAAAAAGCCAAGCACCCGTTATCTCCGGAAGTTTCAAGGCATGAAACTCCAGTTTCATCCCACGAAACAAAAGTTTCATCCCTTGAAACTCGCCCAAACGCCGGGAGTCTTTTTCTCCATTCCCTATCTTTTTTCTCAGGAATAGAACTATCAGAAAAACAATAAGATAGGAATCAGAATAAAAAAGATTGAAAAAATATTCCAAAAGATTTTTTTTTTTCATTTCTTCTCATTAAATTTGACACGATTTAATAAAGATTTATGGTCAATTCATTAGGGTTGTGTGTCTTTATTTAATTGCTAATCTTCATAAACAATTATTCAGTTAACCTAAAAGAAAGAGTATGCTTAAAAAGAAAATGTTTCCTTCTTTTAGACATTCGAGGACGATAGCGGCCTCAATGTTGATGTCTTTCTGCCTGACCGGAGCGGTGTATGCGCAGAAAGGGACGATAAAAGGTACTGTGGTAGACGAAAATGGCGAACCGGTAATCGGCGCTAACGTCGTAGTGAAAGGTACAACCAACGGTACTATTACGGACTTGGACGGTAATTATGTTATCCCGGTGGAAAACATGAAAAACGTTGTTCTTCAAGTGTCTTATGTGGGGTATAATACCGTAGAGGAAGCGGTAAAAGGACGTGCTAACATTCCTATCAAACTGCAATCATCTGTTGTAAACTTGGGTGAGGTCGTAGCCATCGGTTACGGTACGCAAACGCGTAAAGAGATCACCGGTTCTGTGGCTAACGTATCGGAAGAGAACTTCAACAAGGGTGTTACCCGCGATGCTTCCGACTTGTTGCAAGGTAAAGTAGCCGGTTTGACGATTACGACCGGTTCGGGAGATGTAACCCGTGGAGCGCAAATCCAGTTGCGTGGTACTTCGACATTACAAAACGACCAAGGCCCGATGATCGTAATCGACGGAATTCCGGGCGGTGATATGTCTACCGTTTCTCCTTCCGATATCGAATCTATCTCTGTCTTGAAGGATGCCTCTTCCGCAGCTATTTACGGTTCGCGTGCAGCAGGCGGTGTCATCTTGATCACCACCAAACGCGGTTCGGGCTCGAAGACGACTATCAATTATGATGGATATTTGACCGCATCCGTAGCGGCAAACAAGCCGGATATGCTGAATGCACAAGAATGGCGTGATATGAATGCTACATTAGGCAAAGACATCTCTGCATTCGATGGCTATAATGCCGATACCGACTGGTTCGGCGAAATGCTACAGACGGGTATCTCCCAGCAACATGCCTTATCGTTGTCCGGCGGTACATCCAAGAGTAATTACCGTGCGTCTTATACCTATATGGACCGTAACGGAGTAGTCCGCAACAACTATATGACTCGTCATAGCTTCCGTTTCCAATTCCAGCAACGTGCTATCAACGATCGCTTGCGTATCGGATTGACCGGTTCAGCAACTCTGACGGATATGCGGATGCCGTTTGGCGATGACTTTATCTTGGCCTATAATATGCCTCCGGTTTATCCAGTGTATAATGCGGATGGTACTTACTTTACAACAGCTAATGCTGTGTATGACCAAGGAAACCCAGTTCAGAATCAGGACCAGAATTATAAGAAATCCCGCAACAACTATTTCTATGGTGCAGGTGACGTTCAATTTACCATTATCGATGGTTTAACCACCAAAGTGCAATTATATAAGAGCCGCTTTAATGCAGACTATAGTGAATGGCGAGATCCGGCCAACTCCCGCGGTGATGACAACAACGGTTTAGCCATCCGCCGAAACCGTTCTTGGGACCGCAACTTGTTGGAATGGACGGCTAACTATAATAAAGCATTCGGCATGGAAGAGGAACATAAGATTGATGCTATTATCGGTTATTCTTGGGAAAACAATGAATATGCCGACCAATCAGCACAAGCCAGCAACTTTGCCGTAGCCTCAATGGGAGCCGACAATCTGCAAACCGGTAATACGTTGAAGATTGGAGAAGTAACCTCCAGCCGTAATGAATATAAGCTGATTTCTCTCTTTGCGCGTGCCCACTATAGCTATAAAGAAAGATATATGATTACAGCAACGGTTCGCCGAGATGGTTCTTCTAAGTTTGGAGCTAATCACAAATGGGGTATTTTCCCGTCTGTATCAGCCGCATGGGGTATCTCGCAAGAATCTTTCATGGAAAATGTGGATTGGGTAAACGACTTGAAGCTCCGTGCTGGTTACGGTGTTACCGGTAATCAGGACGGTTTGCAACCTTATAAATCTATGGATTTGTATTCGGCAGCCGGAACTTATTATAACAACGGATCTTTGGTAACGGCTTTCAAATTGACCCAGAACGCCAATCCGGATTTGAAGTGGGAACAGACATCGATGTTGAATATCGGTTTGGATTTCACCTTGTTCGACAATCGTTTGAACGGTACTATTGAATGGTATGACAAACGCACCTCTGATATGTTGTACCGCTATCGCGTTTCAACCCCTACTTATGTATATAATACCATTATGGCAAACGTAGGTGACATGAAGAATACCGGTGTGGAAGTATTATTAAATATGGACATCATTCGTAATAAAAAGTTTACTTGGAACATGTCTCTAAACTTGGCACACAACAAGAATGAGATTACAAACCTTTCCAATGATCTATTCTCGACAGGTAAGATTTATGTCGGTGACCCATGGATTCGTGGCCAGTCTAACCAAACTTCACACGTTTTGGAAGTCGGACATCCGATAGGTCAGTTCTATGTGCCGAGATGTTTAGGCATTGATGAAAACGGTAAGTTCATTTATGAAGATTTGGATGGGGATGGCGTAGCCGGTGCTGAAGGTGACCGTACCTATTGTGGTGACGCTCAGCCTGATTTGACCTACGGCTGGAACAACACTTTCACATGGGGCAATTGGGATGCCAGCATCTTCTTCCGCGGAACCATCGGAAACAAAGTATTGAACAACCCGTTGGCTGCATACGGTAACAACACCTATATTGACGGTGCAAATGCCATGAAGAATGATGATTTGGCTATCTTGAACGATAACTCTAAAGTTTGTTCATACTATATCGAAAATGCCTCATTCATGCGTTTAGACAATATGTCTATCGGTTATACCTTCAACACGAAGAAAATCGATTGGCTAGAGAAAGCTCGCATATATGTGGCCGCTCAGAATCTGTTCGTGATTACCGGTTATAAAGGTCTTGACCCAGAAGTGGAAAACTTCCGCGGTGAAGCATCCGACAACGATGCCGGTCTGTCTCCGGGTATCGAACCGCGTAACTATTTCCCGAAATCACGTTCATTTACATTTGGTGTTAATTTAACATTCTAATCTGATTTTACTTTATGAAAAAGAAAACTATCATATCATTGTTTGCAGGAGCGGCTTTGTGTTTATCTATGCCTTCCTGTATGGATTTGGACGAAACCGTTTACGACAAATTGCCAGGAGATGATTTCGGAAAAACAGAAGTCGAAATCAATGCTTTGGTGGGTAACGTCCATAATACATTGAGAAGATATTGGCCAAACAACTTCTTCTATCTCTCTGAAAACATCGGTTCGATGGCGGTAACACCGACCCGTCGAGGTGGAGACTGGTACGATGGAGGTCAGTACTATCTGTTATATACTCACAATTTCAACTCGCAGATTTCTGCCATCAAAGGTTCTTGGGATGCTGCAACAGAATCTATAGGCGCATGTAACGCAGCTATCTATACCTTGCAAAATACAGATATTCTGTCAGAAGCTGACAAACAAACCAAAATCGCCGATGTGCGTGGTATCCGTGCTTTCTGGATTTACATCATGATGGATTTCTGGGGAAACATTCCTTTGCTGACAGAATATAGTCCAACAGACAAAGTACTGCCCAGTTGTACTCCTCGCCAAGAAGTTTTTAATTGGTTGATTCAGGAAGTAAACGAAATCAAAGACCAATGTCCGGAATCGACTCAGGAGAACTACGCCAGCTTTACCCAAGGAGCTGCCTATACGCTGTTGGCTAAATTATATCTGAATGCCGATGCATGGGGAGTAACAACAGGCGAAAACAACTACCAGAAGGTTGTGGAATGTTGCGATAAAGTAATGACGATGGGGTATATCCTTGAACCTGTTTGGACTGATAATTTCTCCGTCACCAATAATAATTCGCAAGAAGCTATTTTCGCTTGTGCATTTTCTGCTTCGGATACAGAGAACTCAAACGGATTCAATTTCAATACATTGCATTACAAAGACGGTGCAGTATTCGGGGCAAATTTCCAAGGTAATAACGGAGTCTGCGCACAACCGGGTTATGTGAAGCTCTTCCCGGAAGATGACCCGCGTCGCGAAGCATCTTTCATGTTAGGGCAATCGTATGATGCTAACACCGGCGAAGCCTTGATGACAGACCATGGTCGTCCATTAATCCATACCGTAGATGTTACAATGGTTCCGGGTTCTGAATACGCCGGTACAAACTGGGGGTATGTAGAGCAGGAAGACGGTGGTCGCTGCTGGAAATGGATGTACACATCCGATTTGACCACCGCAATGGAAAACGATTTCCACGTATTCCGTTATGCAGATATTTATTTGATGAAGGCTGAAGCTCTCCTCCGTGGTGCAGGCAGTGCAGCTGAAGCTACAGAGTTAGTGAATGCTATCCGCGAACGTGCTTATGGCAATGCCGAGCACAACTATTCAACGGTTACCTTGGAAGATGTTCAACTCGAACGTCGTTTGGAATTTGCTTGGGAGGCAATGTCTCGTCAGGATGATATCCGCTTCGGTTGCTATGAAACGGGTATGTGGCCGGAATCAAATTGTGACCGTCTGACAGGCGAACATTTGAAGCTGCTGCCTATCTCGCAGGATGCTTGGCAGGTTAATCCGAACTTGACACAAAATCCGGGTTATGCTCCGTTCAGTGACTAATTCTTAGAATGAAAGGATATCAACCTTTCTCTTAAAAATAGATAGGGATTCCTTTTAAAAGCACAAGACCTGGTTTCATCGCAAGATGGATCCAGGTCTTGTTTTTTATTTATTCCATATTCTCATAATTCTGAAACAGGAAATCATTGTAGGGGAAACGGGTGATATGAATCTGCTTTACCCGTTCGTAAAGCAAGGCTTTCAACTCTTCTATATTCGTGCGTTCTTTGGCTGAAATGAAGATGCAATTATCCTGCAACTTCGCCATCCAGGTCTGCTTCAATTCATCCAAATCAATATTCTCGCGCAAACGAGGAGTCAAGTCATCTTCTTCTTTCGGCACAAAGGTGAAAGCATCCACTTTATTGAACACGATAATCATCGGTTTTTCCTGGTCGTCTATTTCCGCCAAGGTCCGGTTTACCACTTCAATCTGTTCCTCGAAAGAAGGATGAGAGATATCCACCACATGCACCAGCAAGTCCGCTTCGCGTACTTCATCCAAAGTTGATTTAAATGACTCTATCAATTCCGTCGGCAATTTGCGGATGAACCCGACCGTATCCGAAAGCAGAAAAGGCAAATTGTCGATAATCACTTTACGGACTGTCGTGTCTAACGTGGCAAACAATTTATTCTCGGCAAACACCTCGCTTTTACTCAACAGATTCATCAATGTAGACTTTCCGACGTTGGTATACCCCACCAAAGCGACACGCACCATCTTTCCACGGTTCTTACGCTGCACGCTTTTCTGTTTATCAATATCTTCCAACTCCCGTTTGAGCCGGGCTATTTTATCCATAATCAAACGACGGTCGGTCTCCAACTGCGTTTCGCCGGGACCTCTCATACCGACGCCACCACGCTGACGTTCCAAGTGAGTCCATAAACGCGTCAAGCGCGGAAGCATATACCTATATTGAGCCAACTCGACCTGTGTTTTCGCATGCGCGGTTTGTGCCCGACGGGCAAAAATATCCAATATCAGGTTGGTTCGGTCCAATATCTTTACTTGAAGCTCTTTTTCAATATTCCGGAGTTGCTTGGCAGAGAGCTCGTCATCAAAGATAACGATACCGATTTCATTCTCTACAACAAACTCTTTTATTTCTTGCAGTTTTCCGGCTCCGACAAAGGTTACCGAATTCGGACCATCCAGCTTTTGCGTAAAGTTTTTAACCGCCTCCACACCGGCCGTATCCGCCAGGAAAGCCAACTCATCCAAATATTCCTTGACTTTCTGCTCATTCTGTTGCGGGGTAATCAAGCCGACTAAAACGGCTTTTTCTGATTGTGCTTCACTTATTATAAAATCTTTCATGCTGCAAAGATAATCATTTCAATTATTTTATATATCTTTACTGCCGAATTATAAACTTTAATCCAAAAATCAGAGACTATGAAAAAGAAACAGTCTTTACCCATCGCTTTGATAGCAACATTCTGCTTGGCAATCCCCAGTTATTCACAATCCGAATGGACCCACACCGGAAACTGGAAGCATTTACTTTTAGGGAAAAAGAATCCTCATATCACAGATTCACTCGTCATACTGGATTTTGAGGGAGGAAAATACCAAATACCCTACTCCGTAGAGGGGAAGCATGATTATTTCTATCCAAAAGAAGCCGGCATCCCAAATGCTTCTGACGGAAAGGCAATCCGTCTATATCCGGGAAGCATCCTGAAATTAGATACTTTCTTCCTTAAAGATTATGACGGATTGACTGTCAACGTCCCTTATGCCATCCAGCACGTAAACAAAAAAGAGAATATCACTTTCACATCGCATAAAGGAGGCAATCGGGAGGATATAATCGACAAAATTAATTGGAATATCCCCTCTAACGATTATTCCTGTGGCTTCCCGAAAACTTTCCAATTGAATGCCGCTAAACGCAATCCTTTTTGGAATGAATCTTACACACCTTTAGATTTGATTATCGAAATCACGGAGAGCTCCACGCCATCAGAAAACGGTTACTATTGCATTGACCAGATTTTCCTGACAGGAGAAGTGCGGACCTACGCCCTGTTCCACAGCCCTGGAAACTGGTTCCAGCAGGAATTATGGACGGAGCATCGCCCGACACATCTCCGAAATGCACTGATTCAAGGAGAAGTCACCATTGACGATTCCGCCCGCTGTAAAGAAATGATTGCCTGTAATGCCAACATTCAATTAGTCGATGAAGGGAGCTTGCAGATGGAGAAAATGACAACGATACTCCCCTTCCCGGGCAAAGGGAAATGGTATTTTGTCTCTTTCCCGTTTGACGTTTATCCGGAAAATGTAGACTCTCGTTTCATCTGGGGAGATGAAACGACACAGACCACCTCAAAAAACGGAAACGCATTCTATGTACATGCCTACGACGGTGTCCGTAGGTCGGAACAAAACGCCACATCCGGAAACTGGAAACTTCTCGCGCCAGAAGATATTGAAGAAGGAATACCTTTATTCAAAAAAGGACAAGGTTACTTAATCGCCTTAGACGCAAAGGCTAAAATCGATTCTCTCTGCTTCGCTTCTCCGGACGGAGGAAATCTACTATTCACGCCCTCCTTGCAAATACCAATCGAAGCTTCCCGCTCCCAACAAGGCAATCCGGAGCATAACGGTTGGTTTCTATGCGGGAATCCGCTGCCTTCTACCCTTTCGTTACAAGATATCCAAACCAATCCGGATCTGGACGGATACATTTATTGCTATGAGGAAGGCGAATACAAAGCTTATCCAATAGGAAGCGACCATGTATTAGCTCCATACGCCGCATTTTTTGTCAAAGCCAAACGCGACACTGAGCTGCAAATCCGAAAAAGCAGCATAGATGAAACCGCGTCATTCCGTTCCACCTTGCAACTCTATTCCGGGAAAGATCCGAATCAAAGTATCACGTCTGTGGAAGCTATACCGCCCCACGTAAGTTATCAAATAGGAAACGGTTTCATCCATTTCCAAGATTTGCCACAGGCCGGGACATTATCCATCTTTAACATACAGGGTAAGCTGATTCGAGAAGAGCCAATCCCCTCCGGAAACAGCCGGTGCCTTTTACCAGAACTACCCGGAGTCTATCTGCTCCAGATACAAGCCGGAGATTGGACTGAGAGTATAAAATATAGGAAATAAATAGCCTATTCATTTCCCTTAATAAATCGCAACCAGCCGTCATATCCATCTTGCAGATTATAAACTATAAAGCCATGATCCAGCAAAAGTTGGGCTGCCTGACGGCTACGGACGCCTCCTTTGCAATAAACAGCAACCGGACGTGTTTTGTCTAAAAGGGAATCGGCCGTCTGAAGGAAATTTTTTTGCTTCACATCTATATGAATGGCATCGGCAATGTGCCCTTCCGCATATTCTGCGGCGGTACGGACATCGACCAACTGCGCATTCGGATAGCTTGCCCAGCAGTTGTTAAATTCGCAGGGCGTGAAAGTTGAGAAGTTCGGATTCGAATCTAACAGCAACAGATAATCCGGAATAATGACTTTGCCCGACTGTGCCTGCACTACGGAGCAAACCCAAAGAAGTAAAAACAGGAGTCTCATACTTTTTTTAGTTTGTAAGTTTTTGAGTTTTTAAGTTGCTTTAATTCGCGACCTTAAAAACTCAAAAACTAATAAACTCAAGAACTTACTTGATTTCCTCGATAGACCCTTTACCAATAGACCGTTGCTCAACGGTAGCCGGTCCCTTATAACGAATCGTACCCTTTCCCACCAACGAAGCATCCAGATGGTCAGTCGGATGGACTTCAGTCAGTCCGTTACCTACCATCTTGCACTTTATATCCGGTATCGCCACGCCCAAAGCATGAATATCCCCGCTACTTGCCGTTGAGAAATCGCCTTGATTGGCTTTTCCCGCCTTCAATCGGATAGAGCCTGAACCGTTCATCACACAATTCAGTTTCTCAACCGCCAGTTCTTCTGCAACCATATTGGCACTTCCGGCAACCTCCAGCTTCAACGCACTGACTTGTATAGGCTTTTTGAATTGCACCAAGCTGTTGTCGTTTGCTTTCACCTCCAGTTCATCGCCTTCCAGCTGCGTATTTACCATAAAATTGGCATTGCCCGAAACTTTCACTTTCTTCAACCAACGGGAATTGCTCTTGACAATAAACTTGGTCAATTTGTTTACATTTACTTTCTTATCGAATCCGACAGTCAATACTCGGTCGTCAATATCAATTTTGATATACTGATGCAGATTCTCGTCCAAGGTAATGGATAAACTATTGGCATCGTCCGATTGTTCGTAATTAAAATCCATCAATCCATCGATTCGGACCTCATTAAAATCTTCTATCGTTATAGACTTCGTAGTCAGCTTGCCATTGCCACTCACATTATCTGCGGCATGGCTGTTCAGCAAAAAACCGAACAAAAATGCAATCAATAATAAACCTTTCGCTTTCATTTTTTATCTGATTATCGTATTTATTTCACTTTATGAACGCTTCCACCTCCGTGTGAAGATGTATCGGCATTCGGACTTCCTTTATAATATAAATCACCTCCGCCGCTCACTTCCGCCTTCAGATTATCTACAGCATGAACCTTAGCTGTACCTCCGCCACTCACACCGCAAGTCAAATCATTCACCTTCATATCAAACGCGTTCAAATCGCCACCACCGGAGACTCCCATCTCTGCTTCCTGCGCTTTTCCGCCTAAGTCAAGATCTCCACCACCTGAAACACCGGCTTCCAAATAATTACACGTAAGCTGTTTGGCTTCTAAATCTCCGCCTCCACTTACGCCCAGCTCAACGCTCTGCACATTGACGGGTTCATTCAAATATAGGTCTCCCCCACCGCTTACTCCGGCTTCCAGCTTATCCCCTTTCAAGGAAGATTTCAAATAAAAGTTTCCTCCTCCGGAGACAGATACCCGTTCCAACTCTTTGGAAGTTGCATTGAAATCCAGACGAGTCGGAGAAATGGCATATCCTTTTTTAACACGGATGCGCAAATCGCCGTTCCTTACCTCAGCCGTCAAGTAAGGCATGATGTTTTCATCCGTTGTAATCTCCAACGTACAAGATGAACTCTGCTTATAATAGAATGTAGGAGAAGTGTAGGTATTGGAACGGAACAAGTTTGTTAATGAGAAATTGCCATTCTGCCGAATTCCGCCCATTACAATGCCGTCATACTCCTCTACGGCAAATTCCTGGGTTATCACTTTGCCATTACCTTTTATATTCTCAGCATTCATTGGCATTACCGCCAATATGGTTGCTCCCCAAACAGCCCCCAATAATAAGTTTCGTGTTTTCATACCCTCAATTCTTTTAGTCTTTTGTTTATAAGACGACACGAAATTAGAAAGGGTTGCACATTTTGCCAAGTTTTTCGCCTAAAAGTTTCTCTGCTTTTCAAAAACTTAACCTGAACTTCTCCGGAATGGAATCCATTATAGCAAACAATTCTTGCACAGTTTCGGCGCGCAACATGGCGACACGCGTCTGTTTAAAATCAGCAATTCCTTTAAACAACGGAGTAGCGGCCAAATGCCGACGGATATGCAAGATGCCGCGCCGCTCATCCAGACGATTTACACTATCCGTCACTTGTTGCTTCAGAATATCCAAATACCAGGAAAAGGACTCCGGAGGAAGGCTTTCGCCGGTTGTCAGGAAATGTTTCACTTCACGGAAGATCCAAGGACGCCCAATGCTCCCCCGACCAATCATCACACCATCCACGCCATAGTCTTCAAAACGTTGACGGCATATCTCGGCAGAGGTAACATCTCCGTTTCCGATAATCGGGATTACCATCCGCGGATTATTCTTAACCGCACCGATAAGTGTCCAGTCCGCTTCACCAGTATACATCTGCGAGCGTGTCCTGCCATGTATCGACAGGGCAGCAATCCCACAATCCTGTAGCTGCTCGGCCAAATCCACGATAATCTTATGGTCGGCATCCCATCCCAAACGGGTCTTTACCGTAACCGGGATCCGCACCGCATTCACGACAGCCCGCGTAATCTCCAGCATCAATGGAATATTGCGGAGCATCCCGGCTCCGGCACCCTTTCCTGCCACCCGTTTCACCGGACATCCAAAATTGATATCCAGCACATCCGGCCGTGCTGCCTCGCATATCTTAGCCGCCTCAACCATCGATTCCACATCTCTTCCGTAAATCTGAATGGCCACCGGACGTTCCTCATCCGAAACAACCAGCTTCTGCTGAGTCTTATTCACACTACGAATCAATGCGTCACTCGAGACGAATTCGGTGTACACCATATCCGCCCCGAAACGTTTGCACATCAGCCGGAAGGCACTATCTGTTACATCTTCCATCGGAGCCAGCAACACGGGTCGCTCGCCCAATTCTATATTTCCGATTTTCATTTCTTCACTTACCTGATTACGGATGCAAAGGTAAGGATTTTCCGGCTATGCTTCAACGAAATAGGACAACGAAACCGGGACTTGGTGCATAGCTTTGCGCCGAAAGCCGGCTTTCTTCGGCAATCCGTTCGCAATCCTCAATGCTCAATCCGTTTTCCGGTTGGCTCCAATGCCACATCTTCTCACCTTTCTTTTCTTTCTTTATTGATTCCATATCCTTTCTTTTTGTGATTCGTTTTTCCCTAAGACAAGAAGAAGGTAAAAAACCCCTACTCCCCTTTCAAAAAAATTATAAACAGGTCCCTTTGGAGCAATCGAAATAAAGCATCAGGAATACGCCTTTGAAAAGAAATATATTTGTATATCAATAAATTTACTACCTTTGCCTTTCATGGAGGGCGGAAGTCCCCATTATGCTTAAATCAAAAAGAGATGCATTTGTTTTTTATCGTGTTTGCCGGATTGTATTTGTTGGGCAACGTATATATTTATTTTCGTAGTTGGGAGCTCCTGCATACGTTATCTTTACCTATGCGCTGGATTCTCTCCATAGCCTATTGGGCCGGTTGCTGCTCGTTCTTCGGTTTCTTCGGGAATCGTGGTTTACCCGAAGCTGACGGATGGATGCACGTGCTTTATTATTTCACGACAAGCTGGCTGGTATTCACTTTATATATGGTGCTATTGCTTTTATTCACCGATGTATTGCGCCTTTTTCACGTAATTATCAACCATCGGTTCATAATCTGTTTTTCGTTGACACTCATTGTCCTTGCCTGTGGATATCTTCGTTATTCACATCCGGACACGAAGGTTATCAACATAAATATCAACAAACCGGTCGAAGGGAATAAACACTTGCGCGTGGTGGCCGTAAGCGATATTCACTTGGGGTACGGGACCAACAAGGCACGTCTCCAACATTATCTGCGGATGATAAAAGAGGCTCGTCCGGATCTGATTCTGATTTCAGGCGATTTGATTGATAGCACATTGAAACCTGTCGCAGAAGAGCGGATGGAAAAGGAGCTTCGTGCGCTGGAAGCACCATTGGGCGTGTATATGGTGCCGGGCAATCATGAATACATCAGCGGGGTCTCTCGGTGCCGGGAATTCATTTCAGGGAAAACATCAATTAGCTGGTTGCAGGACAGCACCGTAGTCTTGCCCAATGGCATTCTGCTGGTCGGACGGGATGACCGTTCCAACCGGAACCGCGTGCCTTTACCTCAATTGACCCGCGATTTGAATCCGCAATATCCCATTTTGTTATTAGACCATCAACCCTATCAATTGGAGGATGCGGTGCGTGCAGGCGTGGATTTGCAATTCAGCGGACATACGCATCACGGGCAGGTCTGGCCCCTTAGTCTATTGACTGATTACCTGTTTGAGGTCAGCCATGGATACAAACAATTGGAGCATACGCACATATATGTCTCCTCCGGATTATCCTTATGGGGGCCTCCTTTCCGCATCGGAACGCAGAGCGAACTGGTTATCTTTGAACTTAACTTTAAATGATTGTTTTATGAAAGTATTTATCCAATCGATTATCGCCCAACTCCTATTAACACCTTATATATATTGGCGCGGATATCAGGCCTTGCCGGCCCGTCGTGCCTGGCGTGTTCCTTATACGTTGGCATTTGTCCTGGAGCTATTGCTTTATTTCTTCGGATTTTTCTTCCGAAAAGATTTACCGGACGATATTTTCATTCCCATCATGAATATATGCAACACGTGGTATATCGGGAGTATCTACCTGACTTTGGGGTTATTGGGTATTGAGGTAATCCGCATCACCCAAAAGCGTTGGAAATGGTTACCCGATAGCATCATATGGAATTGGGATAAACTCAAATTACCGCTCTTCTTCTTTTTCATCCTGGCCGATTCTCTATTATTAGTGAAAGCACACCAAAACGTAGTCGACCCAATAGTGAGACACGTCTATGTAGACCTGCCGAAAGGGAGCAGTACGCGGGATAGTCTGAAAATAGTCATGGTTTCTGATATCCATTTAGGGGAAGTCATCCGAAAACCCCAGGCAGAGAAATTGGTGAAGCTCAGTAATGCCCAGCATCCGGATCTGGTCGTTATGGTGGGAGATTTGTTGGATTATGAGTCCCGATTTGCCGAGAATGCACATATCGAGGAAGATTTCCGGCAATTGGAGGCTCCGCTGGGTATCTATGCCACATATGGGAATCACGAATACCGGGCCAATCGTTTCGCCAAAGAGCGTTGGATCCGGAAATTCTCCACTCTCTTGAAAGATTCAGTGGCATCTCCGGACGGAACGTACTATCTTATCGGGCGAGATGATATGGTGAATAAGAAACGCGAACCGCTCCAGAAGCTGATTGCCGGATTAGATACCACCAAACCTCTGATTGTATTAGACCATCAGCCCTGGAGTTTTGCAGAAATGCGTATGAACCATGTTGATTTAGGATTACATGGCCACACGCATAACGGACAACTATGGCCCTATCCGTTGCTTATGAAACTGATTTACGAATGCCCGTTCGGTTATTATAGCAAAGGCGGAGTCCAGCATTACGTCTCGTGCGGTTATGGATGCGCCGGTCCCGCTTACCGGGTAGGCACCCGCTCAGAACTTGTCGTTTTGCATATCCGGTTTAAATAAAAGACCTTTCCTTAAAACAACTCCGGATAATGCTTCTTAATCAGAGCCTGGTCTTCGGCGGATAGTTCCTTCAGGAGCTTCGGTTTGTCTTGCGGACGCAGGCCTTTCTGGTTCATCACGTTCATTAGGCTCCAATCCCTAACCGGGTGTTCGGGGGACGGGTCTGCCGGTTCTTTGGCCGGGAGGTCATAGCGTGTCAAGTCGATGACGTAGGCCGGTGATCCCTCTTTGTGCCAATCGCGAAGCAAGGCCAGGCGGAATTCCTTGTTCATGAACCAACGGATCTCCAAATTATTATAGGAATCGCCCAATCCGGAACCACGTTCCTCAAAGCGATAGTTCCAATCATCGTTCGATTTATACTCGGCACGCCATAATTCGCCAAACTCACCATACGTAATGAAATGCACATCCGGCCAACGCTTCTTCGTGTCCGTTACCCATTTCTCCAATGCCTGACAAATAAACTCCTTGCCGAACTCATAATACATCTGAGCCTCCCAAATATTTGTCACCCAACCGAATCCGTTCAGTTCGAATCCTTTATCAAAATGAATAGACTGGGTATGCATCACCTCATGGTGCCCCAAATCCAATCCCCAGCCTTTGTAGGTCTCGATCGGACCGACACCCCGCCGGCTATTATAGCCCGTTATTTCATGCCCGTTCTGTCCGGCCCGGCGCGCGCAAAGGAAGTCTACCGTCCATCCGTCCAAGTTCACGCAATCAATGAAATCAGCCTTGCCTTGTGCCGGTTTACAGAAGTGTTCGGTCGAAGGATAGAAAGGATACGAGGGAGAACCGTCCGCCCCGCCTCCATCTATGCTATGCTGACTCCAGATAACCGCATGTGCCACATGGATATCCTCCTTTTCCGCCAAGTATTTCAAGTTATCCGCCGAGAGGAATCCCCCCATGATACACTTCGGGCGATACCCGTTGCCCACCATTTCCGATATCTCCTGAATTGCTTCGGACATCTCCCGGTTCACCCGCTCACGGGGCAGGTACATGGCCGGGAAATACCCCGGAAAGTAAGAAACCTCATCACCATATTTCCTTTGGCACTCCGCCGCATATTCCCGGATTTGCTTGTAATTCTCCCGCTGATCCTCCAAAGCGTTCAACGTAAATCCCCACGTCAGACGTCCGTCCGGATTATTTTTGGCGAATGCCTCCCGAAGAGCTTTCACTTGCTCTAAGGAATGCCAGTTACCTTCATCACGCGGATGCAATTTTACATCGCGTGAAACCTCCCAAGGGGAAGTGCGAATCATGATACAAAGCGTAACAAAACGTCCGCCCATCAATTGCAAAGGCTCGGCGCTTATTTCCGGCTGAACGGGCATTTCCGCCTGCACCGATACCGGACAAGCCAGCAAACTCCAGCCCAACAAAGCACCCAGGATACCTTTCCCCATCCATTTCACACTATACTTTCTCATTTTATACGTTTATAAGTTTTTTAGGTTATGAGTTTTTAGTTTTTATCTCGGTTCTTTTTTCAATTAAGTCCGGAGAAGAGAATCGTCTAACAGCTGTGCACTTTTCGTCTAACGGCCGTGTACGTTGCGTCTAACAGATGTTAGACGCAAGTTGCACAGCTGTTAGACGATTCTTTCATCCCTATCTCATTTTATTTTCATCGGTTATTCGTACAATTCAGTCCGATGCGATTCCCGTCCGGATGCAGGCAGAAGGTGCCCTTATCGGTCAGTTCCGCTTTCCCGGACGTACAATTCACCAGATAATCAAAGCCCTTGAATTGCATCTTTATCACCTTATCTGAAATATCCTTGAAAGGCAATTCGGCACCGGGCGCGGCATGAAGCTCCAAAGACCAGTTGAAATCCTTGTCTTTCGTATCACACACCACCTCAAATTCCTTCTCGGTAAAGATCATCCGGAACGTGTGATTCTCTTTATCCGTACATGTTACAACCAAGGTCTGCGCATCCGGTTCGGTCACCTCCGGCGCATTCAGAGCGATACGTTTCGTCTCCCCAGAAGCAAGGTGCTGAACAAGGTGCAAACCGGCGCGGTCATCGGGCGTGCTCCACCGGTACCCGTCCGCCAAAGGCAAGGTATAGAAGAAGAACTGGCTCCCCTCGCCCGCCTTGTCCACATAGTCCGATTGGAAACGTTCATCAAACAGATGCACGTCCCGGAAACTGAACTCCGTGCCTTTCCAAAGCAGGTTCACCCGGTAATACCGACTATTAAACCAGACCGTCTTGTTCCCTTCGCCCCGCACATCTTGCAGGGTTGTTACGGCCGTAGCCGGGGTATTCGGATAGTTCTGCTTGAACCAGGCTCCCGATTCGCCTAAGGTTTCTACCCGTACCTTACCTATATGGCGCAAGGAGTCGATAATCGGCATCTGCATCTCCAAGCCCTTTTGCATGGCTTTCCACGTGAACGAATTTTCTTGCCCGGCCTGCGCGTAGTTAAAGGCCAGACACGGCTCGTCTACAATCGAATGGAAAAAGTAATCCACCCATTGCCGGTTCATTCCGGCATTGCCATAAACCGGTTCCAAGGAGATTACCCCCTGGCGTTCGTTCCCCAATCCGGTGTCATACTGGTAAATCGGGTCACTTCCCAACATCCGGAAAACCGGGACCGGGATTTGCCCCTCTTGGGTCTGGGCCGGCATGTATCCGTTCCGTTTGCTGGGATAATAAGCCTGATTCCAATAGCCTCCCCAAAGCGTATATCCGTCCGTTCCTATCTGGTCTTTGCAATTACACGAAGCGATGATGCCATACTTCTCGTACATATAATTCAAGGTATGGGCATCAATGTACCACGATCCGACGGATTTCGGGTAATCCCCGAAGATTTCCTTGAACTTCGCCATATAAACATCCACCAGCTTTTCCCGCTCTTCAGGCGTATAACCGGTACTGAAAGCGATATTGGCATGTGAAACCCACGAGTGCTCCCCACGCCATTTCAAACCGGCATCCTCCACTTGCGGCTGGGTAATCTCGAACCATCCGCCTATCTCCGACTCTTTATTCAACCGACTTTTCAACAGGTGTTGATATTCCGGTTTAATCAATGCATCATATTGCAACAGGAAAGTGGCCGGAAGATTATATTTGTTCACCAACTTCAATTGTTCCTCTACCGTTTGGTACAACAAGCTATCCGAGTTCTCCACCCGGTAGTCGGTCTGACGGATAAAATTGACGATATTCACGATGCGCGGAGCATCTGATACAACCTCCTGAACTTGGGAAAAGGTCGGTTTTGTGGTACAGGAGGGAAGTCCTATACATCCCAATAAACCAAGGCAAATACTAAATTCTTTGAATGACATAATAAGTAATCTACATTTAAACGTTCTACATCCTTTATACTTAAGAGCGTGTGTCATAATAGAGAAATCAAACACAGAGACACCGAAACACAGAGGGTATTTATTTTGAAAATCAACTCCGAGTCTTCGTGACTCTGTGTTTTTATTTGTTTTGACACACGCCCATAAAGGTACGAACTTTTTTACCAACCTGGATTATTCGGAGCCAAATTTGGATTCAAATACAATTCATCCAAAGGCAAAGAATAATAGTAATGTTTCGGGACTTCGAAATGACGATTCTCGGCCGGTTCAACGATCAAGAAGCCATCTTCATCCGTCAAGCCCGGATTACCTTCATTCAGGACGTTCAGATTCTCGTATTCCGAACCTTTCAACTTAATACCTTTGATAGCCTGAGGCAATTCGGTCTCAGCCGTACCCCAACGTCTCAAGTCATCCCGACGGAAGCCTTCAAAAGCCAACTCGATGGTGCGTTCACGTCGGATCTCGGTCTGCATATCTAACCCGTTTTGTTGGACAAAAGCATTGGTCAACGGAGGCATTTCCACACCTTGACGGGAACGGATGACATTAATTGTCTTATTCAATACCTCATCACTTATACTTCCATCTTTCTCATACGTTGCTTCAGCCAAAATCAGCAATACTTCCGGATAACGGATGATATGATAATCATATACATCTTTATCTGAAGGGACCATCGTCTCGGCCATATATTTCCATAACTTATACCCCGTACGTGTTTCCGGACGTATAGTAAATTGCGGAGGACAAGTCAATGCGCCATCTTGCGGACTGAAATAGTCCGTACCCGGCATCAAGAAAGTCTGAGTCATTCGAGGGTCCCGATCTGTATATTCACTTGCAATAGTTGCATACCCCTGGAAGCCTGAATTTGTATGCTCTATTGGAAGCCCTGTACTTTTCACTAAATACATATCGGCCAACTTCTTTGTCGGAGTACCTCTCCAGCCCCAATAAACAGGACACGCATCACTATGATGACGAATATCTGTCTCATAACGACTATCAAAGATTCCTTCTGAAGAATCATCACCGGCATCAATAAACAAGTAACGATAACTTTCATCACCTGAACCTTCATACAAAGCATATTCACCACTATCAATGACTCTATTTGCCGCATCTATGGCTTGCTGCAATAAATCCTGATAATCCGAACGATGCTGATGATATTTTGCCCAAGTACCGGCAAACAAAGCCACTCTTGCCTTTAATGCCAAAGCAGCACCTTGAGTGATACGGCCCGTCTCCTCAGCGGTTAATTCACTCTTTAATGGTAATTGAGACCAAATAGCTTCCAATTCGGATAGGATGAAATTCTCTACATCCTCTTGTTTACTTCGAGAACCATATAATTCAGGAGAATCTACACTTAGCACTTTAGTCAAAATAGGAATATCATTATATTTATCCATCAAACGCCAATGCGTATATGCCCTAAAGAAGCGAGCTTCAGCAATATAACGTTCTATTTCAGACGCATCACCTTCGTATGTGGCTCCTTTTTCTATAATCATATTGCACTGACGCAAATCAATGTAACAAGAATCCCAAAGTGCATCCGCATTCGGTGCAATCAATGTACCATTACTGGTCGTGTTTTCCTGTAACTCGTATGCAATATCGCTATCTGTATCTTTCGTACCAAAAGTTTCCGTACGGGTATAAAGCCAGTTACATTCCTTTTCAAAATCGTCCGGAGTTTTCCAAAACGATTCATCTGGCAAATTATCTTTAGGCAATAAGTCTATATCCTGACAACTTGCAAGAAATAAAGCAGAAACAATAAAGCTGCCTAATGCTATTTTATACTTTTTCATGATTTTCTTTGATTTAATGATTTAGAATACCACATTAACTCCAAATGAATAATTCCGGGTAAAAGGATAAGAGGTAATGCTACCATCATTATCTTCCGGATCCCAACCTCCCGGAGTATTATGCACTTCAAACAAATCTTCACCGGAGAAGTAAACACGTACTTTCTGCAAGCCAATCCGGCTGGTCAATGTTGTCGGGATCGTATAACCTAATTGCAAATTCTTCAAACGAGCATAAGCCACATTAAACTTCGTATTTGTTGAAGTATAATAATTGTAATTGCGCTTATCTTTTGCCGTAATTGCCGGATATTTAGTATCTGTCCTTTCAGCCGTCCAGGTCTTTCCATACCAATATTCAGCCGAATGATACCAAGCTTCCGGCATTGGACAACGAGCTTCACCCGTTAAGAACATGGTTCTACGACCAACCCCTTGAATGAATGCGCTAAAGTCAAAACCTTTCCAAGCCATGGTCAAATTAAAACCAAAGTTATAACGAGGATTCTTATCGCCCAAATACTTCACATCACCGGAACCTTCCTGACCATCCCCCAATACGGAAAGCTGACCATCACCATCCAAGTCCTTATACATAGCATCACCGACACTCAAATCTCCTGGGATGCCACCATTCGGGAAACGCGCCTTATAATCCTCCAATTCCTGTTCGTTCTGGATAATTCCATCAAATTCATATCCAAAGAAAGAATTCATCGGATAACCGGTTGGAGTCTCATTGTTTCCTAACTCAATCAAATTGCTACCGATACGGTTCACTATCTTATTCCGTGCATCACTAATATTGAAACGAACAGAATAACTGAAATCATTGATTTGATCTCTCCAGCCCAATGAAACTTCCCAACCTTTGACACTCAAATGTCCGCTATTAGTACTCGGAGCATCTGCACCCAACATAGAAGGATAAGTCACCGGAATCAACATGTTCTTATTCTCTTTCCAGAAATAATCGAATGAACCATATAAACGATTCTCTAATGTAGAGAAATCAAGACCGACATTCGTTGTCTGAATCGTTTCCCATGTACGAGAAGTTGAAACAATATTTCCGGATGTCGCCATCATACCTTTTACACCTGTACCAAACGGATAATAATCACTCGACAAAGAAATCAATTGAATATAATCATACAATCCAATGCCTGATTGATTTCCCATTTCACCGTATGAAGCTCTTACTTTCAAGTCATCAAACCAACCCAATGTCTTCATGAAACCTTCTTCTCCCAAACGCCAGGCAGCATTCACACCCGGGAACCAACCCCAACGATGATCCGGATCAAAACGGGAGCTTCCATCTGCACGGATAGTTCCTTCAATAATATACTTATTGGCAAACGTATAATTTACACGAGAGAAGAATGAATTAATCGTCCATTGATTCCCTTCGCTCCAAGCACTCTGATCTTGAGAACTACCTAATTGCAAGGACATATTCTCCTGCTGGTCATAATTGATACGCTTAGCCGTAAACTTATCGTAATTCTGAGATTCATGAGATGTACCCACCATTACACTCAAATCATGCTTATCGTTAAAGTTTCTCTTAAAATCTGCGTATAAAGTGAAGTTCTTATACAAAGTTTTTTGATAACGACGTTCAGCACTATTCGGTGTACGTTTCTCTCTTACTTCATTATTATACCAATCGTAGTTGATAATCTTCTTATTGGTTACATTCTCATCTTGATCTTGTTTACGAATAACGGCTTGACCTACCAATTGCAAACCATCTATTATATCCCAACGCAACTGATTATTAACCGTTACATTTCCTGTTGTCCGATTAACCATACCGCCATCTTCCAAAACTTGAGCCGGATTATCAAATCCTTCAAACGTATAGAAGTTACCTGCCGGATTCCGCAAAGGTGCCCAAGAAAGGGATTTATAAATCAGCTCCCAGATATTTTGTCCTTCGGTCAAACCAGAAGAGTAATCACGATTGCTGGCTTCGTAAGAAAGGTTCAAATCATACGTCAAATTCTTAAAAAGTTCGATACTTGATTTAGCACGTACAAAGTAACGCTTATTGACATCTTCGCCAAATTTAGGAATACCTTCTTCCCGTTGATGCCCTAATGACACCATATACGAATACCGTTCACCCCCTCCGGAAACATTGACATTATAATTCTGCATATTTCCGTTTCCAATAAGCATCTCGTTCCAATCTTGATTTTGGAAGAATTGAGGATAACCAGTCCAACGTCCCCATTCTGCGTCTGTCAAGACCAAATCGCTATTCTGCCGAATCAAATCCAATTGTTCTTCTGTATATCCAGGAGGGAATGAGCCATCGGTAATCTCCAATTCCATCTCCGCTTGTTGCAATAAATTTGCAGTCTTTCTTAACAAAGCCGGAGTTTTAATGGAATAGTAAGCATCAAAAGCTACAGTTGTTTTCTGATTCTTTTTACCACTCTTTGTTGTAACCAAAATAACACCATCAGAAGCACGGGCTCCATAGATTGCAGCCGTACCATCTTTCAACACAGAGATATTCTCAATATCCGATGGATTGATCATATTAATATTACCTTCTGCACCATCAATCAATACCAAAGGTGTACCACCATTAATTGAGGATACATCACGAACCTTCATGGTCATGTCAGAACCCGGTGCTCCACCTGAACGGGTAATGGTCAAGCCTGGAACTTCTCCTTGCAAAGCCGCCGCTGCATTCTGAATTGGACGAGATTCAAAAGCCTTTGCATCTGCGGTTGATACGGCACCTCCCAAGTTTGCTCTCTTAACAGTTCCATACCCCACTACAACCAATTCATCCAATGCCTCGGCGTCTTCGCGTAAAGAAATGGAAATTTCATTTTTATTACCTACGGTAATTTCTTGTGTCAAAAAACCAATATAAGATATTTGCAGGACAGCATCAGCAGGTGCTTCCAAAGAGAAACGCCCGTCCATATCGGTTATGGTTCCGATTGTCGTCCCTTTTACTAAAACGTTTGCTCCGATTACAGGTGTTCCTGTATCATCCAACACGACACCTATTATTCTCTTATCTTGCTGATTAATAGATAATTTACCCCCCCACAAGATTTGAAGAGCCTGATTTTCCATCCGACAGGACAATCTGATGATTGCCTTTGATGGTATAAGCTATCGGAGCCTGTTTGGAAATCATGGCTAAGATAGTTTCTATGCTTGCGTCATCGGCTGAAACGGTTATGCGTGTGTTCAGCCCTGCCAGGTCATCGTTATAGAAAAAGCGATAGTCACTGACTTTTTCTATGCTTTTTATTACTTCACGTACCGATTTGTTTTCTTCGTTCAGCGAAATCTGCGCCCATATTCCCAATCCGGAGGTAAGGAACAGACCGATACCTAAGCCGCCTCGAACGATCAAATGTTTGATTTTACTCATTTTTCTCTTGGTTTTAGAAATAAAATAATTAGCTATTTTCTCTTTACAAATAGTGTTTTCAGGATATTCTATCAAGAATTTTCATCCTATCCGTTCTTCATGTTTTTACCTTCCCCATACGCATTACGTTTTATAAGTTAATATTCTATGTTTGTTATCTCTTCTCGCTTAACACTATCGTATCTTTTTTCACAACATATTCTATCGGAGCGGTCAAGCTTATCAACTCTATTACATTCTCCAGGCTATTGTTCTTAATTACACCTGAAAAACGATATTGCTTGATCTTATCCGAATCAAAACGTACTTCCACATTATACAAACGTTGGAAAAGCAAAGCTATCTCCTCTAAGGTCTCTCCGGAAAAAGCCAGTTCGCCATGCCTCCACATACTTGCGTATGCCGCATTTTCCGGTCTTGAAACTTGCAATGTCCCCTTTTCCTTATTATATTCTACCTGCTGGTCTGGATAAAGAATCGCTTCTTTTTGTCCGATAGTCGTTCTTACTTTTCCTTCCAACAGAGTAGTTGTCAGTATTTTATCTTCTTTATAGGCTTTTACGTTGAACGTTGTTCCCAATGCCTCGACATCCATTCCTCCGGCACGGACAACAAAACGATGTTCTTTATCTTTTGCCACCTCAAAATAAGCCTCTCCCTCTAAGTCTACACGCCGTTCCTTCTTGCCATAATCCGTAGTATAGCTCAATTGGGTATGCGAGTTCAGCCAAACTTCCGTACCATCAGGCAACAAGACATGCGAACGTTGCCCGCAATCGGCCGATACCACAAAATGCTGTTCTTCCTGTTTGGATATAGCCATCCATCCATAAACAGACAAACCACCTATGCATCCGATCAGCACCGCAGCAACCGCCTGCTTCCAGCATCGGCGAAGCATAGGGAAGTTCACTTGGCGTGTCTGCTCCATTCTTGTCTTACCTTCAATCTGTTCTTTGATACGCACAAACATACGGCATTGCGTTTCAGCATCCAGCGATTTCGATTTGCACGCTTCCCATTTCATCCGGTAATAATCGGAAAGCAACATTTCGAAATCCGGCTCACGCAATCCATTCAACAACTCCTGCTCTTCCTCCAGCGAGGAAATCCCCTGCATGAAGCGTTCCAAAAGCTCAATATATCTTTCTTTCTTCTCCATATTCATATAAGTATATCCGATTTTCTTCTCAATCCCTTACAACGCATTCAAAAAAAGTTCATATTTAACATTTGTTGATAAAAAACAAGAGAACAAGGTTTTGGTTGGCAATACTTATATTCTCTTGCCTAATCAACTCGTTTCCTTGTCAACTAATTCCCTTATCGCAAAGTTCGGTAGGAAAAATGTAGTTTTTGATTAAAAGTTCGGTAGGAAAAGTGTTGTTTTGTGTATAAAGTTCGGTAGAAAAAATGTATCTTTGTACACAAGATAATCAAAAACAAGCTGTTGCCATGTATAGGAACATCATTAAACAACTCAAGGAATGGAAGGAGAAAGAGAACAGAAAACCGCTTATCCTTGCCGGAGCACGTCAAGTTGGGAAAACGTATATACTCCAAAAATTTGGAGAAGAAGAATTTACCAATGTGGCCTATATCAATTGCGATGATAACTTGTTGGCTAAAGAGCTGTTCACGCAAGATTATGACATACAACGTATCCTTCTTGCCATCGGTGCCATTACGGGACAAGCCATACAAGCAGGAGAAACGCTGATCATCTTAGATGAAATCCAAGAAGCTCCACGCGGATTATCGGTTTTGAAATATTTTTGTGAGAAAGCGCCTCAATATCATGTAGCGGTTGCCGGGTCATTGTTAGGCATCACCATGCATAAAGGCGAATCTTTCCCCGTCGGGAAGGTAGACATCTTGCATATCTACCCGATGACGTTTGATGAATTCCTATTAGCCAAAGGGAAAATGCAGATGGTAGATATCCTCCGCTCTAAAGACTGGAATACAATAAAGCTCCTTCGGAATGAATACATCAAAGTTTTGCGCGAATATTATTTTGTAGGCGGTATGCCTGAGGTGGTCCAGGAATTTATAAAAAGCAACAATACCGTAAGCGTAAGAAATATCCAAAACAATATCCTATACACCTATCAAAAAGACATATCCAAACATGTGCCCACTTCGGAATCCAACCGGATCAACATGGTGTGGCAATCCATGCCATCTCAATTGGTGAAGGAAAACAAGAAATTCATCTATGGCGTAGCCAAGCCCGGAGGCAGGGCCAAGGACTTTGAGGCGGCAATCCAATGGTTGATGGATGCCGGGTTAGTCTATAAGGCTGAGCGGGTACAACAACCTAAAATGCCTTTGAAATTCTATGTTGATATTTCCAGTTTCAAGCTCTTCCTTTTGGATTGTGGTCTATTAGGGGCAATGAGTGAGACCCCTCCTGAAAATCTATTGGTGGCAGAAAATGGCATGGAAGAATCCAAAGGCGCTTTTACAGAAAATTATGTGATGAGCCAACTGGTCGCAACACGGAATGCGTCTGTTTTTTATTATAGTAATGACGCCAAACTGGAAATCGATTTTTTGATTCAACACGGAAGCCAAATCGTTCCTATTGAGGCTAAAGCCGAGGAGAACCTGCGTTCCAAATCGCTCTCATCCTTTGTTGCGTCCCATCCGGAAATGCATGGACTTCGTTTTTCCATGTCGGATTATCGCGAACAAGAGAGGATGACGAATATTCCCCTCTATGCCCTCTCTACCTATTTCTAAACTATGCCTAACAACGGTTATTTTTATGCCTATGTTCGCCGACGTTTATGCCGATCTTTTTAGTTAACAAAGAGACGAGTTAACAAGGCTTTACTTATCCCTTTGTTTACTTGTTAACTCGTTTATTAGTCTACTTATCAACTTGTTACCTCGTCTTTTTCTATCAGACCAGCAGCAGACTTATTTGGGTTGGTATAACTTTCGGTACTCAGTAGGAGATAAATGGGTCATCTTCTTGAAAAGCACACTGAAATAAACCGGATTATCATAACCTATCCGGTAAGCAATTTCCTGGCAAGACAAGTCGGTCGACACCAATAGCTCCTTACTTTTCTGTATTCTGAGCTCTTGTAGGTACTGATTGGGAGACAATCCGGTATGTTTTTTAAACAAATGCCGGAAATAAGAATAACTCATACATACCTCATTAGCAATAGCCTGCATATTAATCTCGGTTTGATATTTTTCATAAATAAGCATTTTAGCCCGGTTTATCTGGTGTCCCATTTGCTGATATTCGCCGGTCCGACTCTTATCCAAAGTGTTCATTGTCGCCAAGATCAGTTCGGTAATGCCCGCCAATATATGCTGGAAGCCTAATGGCTGCTTTATAGCCGTTGCTATCGCATATTTATACAATTGGACTATCTCCATATTGATTCCCACGGAATAGAGATGTTGTTTATTCGAAAAAAACTCATTCTTGACCCATTCATCCATCGTAGGCCCTTTAAAGCAAATCCAATATTCATCCCAACCGGTTGAATCTTGAGGACGATAACTATGCCATTCATCCGGGAACAATAAAAGAATATCTCCGGCTTTCAATGGAACATTCTTTTTCCACTTCGAAGAATAAGTACCGGAACCATGCGTTATATAGACCAAAGCATATTCATCCAGCACACGCCCTTTTTCAAACGAGAACAGGTACTTCGACGGATGATTCTTTTGCGGATAATGGGTATGCGGACGGATTTGCTGGAAGCCGGCCGAACTGACCGAAAGCCCCCAAAGCTGGTCCCGCTCGCTGGCCACCAGATATCTTATAGGTATTTCCTTTTCCATAAACAAACATTTTGAGCAAACTTACATAAAATTCAAGAATAGCCCGCTTTTTAACGCATCGAATTTGGCTCTTTCCGGAATTATGCGTTCTTTTGCGAAAAAGTTAACCGATATGGAGGAACATGAAAGACATATTCTGATGCTGATATCCAAGGGAGATGTGAAAGCTTTCGAGGAACTGTTTTTTCTGTACCAGCCTAAATTGGTAAACTTTCTGGAGGCACTGACACATGATAGGGAAATCAGCCGAGATATGGCACAAGAGATATTCCTTGATGTATGGGGCGAGCGCAAGAAGCTACGCAAGGTTGATTCGATCTCCGCCTACCTATTCCGCATGGCACGCTACAAAGTTTACGATTATTTTGACCATCTGCTTATCACAGAGAAGTATGCGAAAGATTGCCAGAAGCATACTTCGGAGGAGATATCCGAAGAGGAAAAGATATTCGTTCATGAATTGCAATCCCTCATCCAGCAAACTGTGTCCCATCTTCCCCCGCAAAAGCAAGAAATCTACCGGCTCAGCCGGGAACGCGGATTATCCAATGATGCAATAGCGCAACAGCTGGGTATCAGCAAACGGA
>URGO01000014.1 GCA_900547435.1 uncultured Parabacteroides sp. | reverse complement strand
CGTTTGAAACCGAAATCGGTAAACGGATTGATAAATTCCCTTTCCTTCATGTCAAGAGTTTTTATGGATTAATAACTTCGACAAATATAAAGAAACTATTTAACTTGAGCAAGTTTTCACACATACAAAGTACGCCAAGTATGCACAATGGTCACAAAGAGCCAGCCAGATTACAGGCTAAATTCTTTATGTCCTCGGCATTTCCTCCATTTACTTTGTGTTTAAAATTCCAATCGTTCACTTCTCATTTTGCTGCATTTCGCACATTTAGGCTAACGCACCTATTCCTCATTTCCCTCCAAACAGAGCGAAATCGGGGGATTTTTTCCCTTTTTAAGCCCACATCTGTACAGATTCATGCCTATCTTTCCCGTCAAAGCATACTATCTTTCTTCTCAAATATGCCTATGTTCGAGAGAAAAGGAAGGCATCTTTTCCCGGAAATAGCCCTCATATTTCGGAAAACATCGGTTTTTCAGATGAAAATAGCCCTTCTCCCGGTGGTATTTGGCCTGAATTTCCGCTAAATCACCGATTTTCCCGGATTTCTATTTTAGGAGATAATCCCATAACTTCCAATGAATTATCTCCTAAAATCGCTTTCTCAACTCTTCGAGAAGGCCTTCGTTGAGAAAAACTCGTCTCCCGACTCGAAAAAACGCAGAAATGAGAGGGGAAATTTGACGTTTTGACATTTTGATATTTCCCAGCTTTCTCCCTTATTTATCTGTACGGAAGGGAGCCAAAGGTAATCCTTCAATATTAAAAAGATTGACATCCGGATTATCTCCCCAAGCAAAACGCACATATTCCGGATGAGGCACGGCATCGCACCAAACCTCGATACGTTCGCCCACCAATTGTGCTTTGGCCCAGTGGAATCGCTTATCCGCACCGGCAATGGCAAAACCCTCGATATACCCATATTTGTTACGCAGATTCCAGGCTGAGCCCTTCATGTCAAAAGTCAGAACCAGCTTATTACCTTGCTTCTCCATAGATTGATAAGTCGGAGCAGATACAATCAAGTCCTTTCGTCCATACTCATTATGCAAAGCATGAAGCGCCAAACGCCATCCTACATCCTGCTTATTTTTCGGATGAATATCATTCGCTTCCCCGATATCAATAATAACGGCCTGCCCCGTTCTAGGCAAAGAGAGAGTCATTGTCTGAGCTTCGCGGAGATTAGCCCAGTCGCTCTCGGACGGAATAGAGTCTTTCGCCATAAAGTTAGCCAGCTGCACCCAATAGAAAGGCAATTCGCTTTTCCATTTATCGCGCCAATTCGTAATCAGCGTAGGGAATAACGTTTGATAATCCGCAGCCCTGCCTGCATTATTTTCTCCCTGATACCAGATCACGCCTTTAATCGTCATCGGAACCAACGGATGAATCATAGCATTATAAAGCAAAGAATGGATATTGTTAGGATTCAGGAGCATTTTACGAAAATCTTCATCAGAGACACCTTGCGCATACTTCCATTTCCCCGAAAGATTCACATTTACCGGCTCACCTTCATTCCATTCGATGCGGAACTGTTCCGGCGTTGCCAGGAATCCGCCTCCTCCCATCTCGTCGGTTACCCGGACCACTATCGAATTTTCACCCGATTTCAGTATATTTTCCGGCACGGCATAGCGGCGATGAATGCCCCAGCCTTTGGTCGAGCCTACTTTTGTCCCGTTAATCCAGCAGATATCATTATCATCTATCTGTCCTAAACACAACGTAGCCGGACCTTTGGCCGATTCAGGAAGACAGAAAGCCCCCCGAAACCAAACCACCCCGTCCGTATTTACCAAAGGAGCCTCATTCCACGGATTCGGCATATTGATATCCATCCACGAAGCATCATCGGCATCCGGAGCATACCAATTCTGATGCATACCTTTATCATAAACGAACCCTTCGGTATAAGCCTCCATATTTCCGTTGTTCTCCTCTACGCTACGATGGACCGCATCAATCAATTCTTGGTTATAGGGTATTTTGATTTTGTCCGGTAATTGGGCATACGCATCCGGGCTAATCCAGCATTCTATATCCGTCCCGCCCCACGAAGAGTTGATAATACCAATCGGCACTCCCAGTTCCCGGTAAAGCGAACGCGCATAGAAATAAGCTACCGCCGAGAAACCACCAACCGTTTCCGGCGAACAAACCTCCCATTCTCCCTGAAAATCTGTCTGAGGAACACAATGCATCTTCTTCGTCACATTCAACGCCCGAATCTCCGGATAATTGGAAGCATCGGCTATCTCTTGGTCAGCCCGGGCAGAGTTGGTGACAATCCATTCCATATTGGACTGGCCACTACATAACCAGACCTCACCCACCAAGATATTCCCGCAATCTATCCGGTTATCTTTCCCTTCGACCGTCAAGGTATAAGGGCCTCCGGCCGACATCGGATCCAGCAAGATGCTCCATTCGCCCGTACGGTTCGCCTTTGTTTCCTTCACCTGTCCGTTAAAACGGACCTGCACCGGCTCGTTCTTGTCCGCCCAGCCCCAGATCTTTACCGGAGCCTCCCGTTGCAAAACCATGTTATCACTGAAAAAACCTGGCAATTTCACCTTGGCCTGCAAAGGAAATACGGATGCGGCCAACAAGCCAAGCAATATCATTCTCATCTTCATGTGTCTTTAATTTGAGGTTAAACATATTGGAGGTTAAAGATACACATTTTTAAATTTATTTCCATTCTAAAAAATGATTTTATATGTTTCAATTCTGATTTCTGAAGAAATACAATGACTATCCTGAATCCAGAATTTGTCACAAATCTTATAAACTCAAAAACAAAGGGCTGAATACTTATCCCAATTTTGATTACCTTTGCACGAAATATCAAAAGAACTGGTTACATAGAATGAAGAACGAATTTCTCCAAACAGAAGAAGCTATCGTCGCCATGTTAAAGACGGTATATGACCCGGAGATTCCGGTAAACGTATATGACTTGGGGCTGATCTACAAGATTGACGTGGACGATGAGAAGAATGTGCAAATTGATATGACGCTGACGGCTCCCAATTGTCCGGCGGCCGATTTCCTATTGGAAGATATCCGCATGAAAGTAGCATCAATAGAGGGGGTAAAAAATGTGGAAGTCAACTTGGTGTTCGAGCCGGAATGGGATAAAGACATGATGTCGGAAGAAGCAAAATTGGAATTAGGATTCCTGTAACATATGAGCCATACGCGCACGAAAATATATTTCGCTTCAGACGCTCACCTGGGGGCACGCTTCCACCAGGACGCAAGAGCTGTTGAAAAGCGGCTTGTCCGCTGGCTGGACAGTATCAAAGAGGATGCGATGGAGGTCTGGTTTTTAGGCGACATGTTCGATTATTGGTATGAATACAAGTATGTTGTTCCGAAAGGTTTCACCCGTTTCTTAGGGAAGCTGGCCGAGCTATCGGACAACGGCGTGAAAATTCATATCTTCATCGGGAACCACGATGTCTGGATGTTCGACTACCTGCCGGAAGAAATCGGGGCGGTGATTCACCGGGAGCCTCTCACCATCGACTTGCTGGGTAAACGTTTCTTTCTGGCGCATGGCGATGAAGTGGACTACCGGAGCAAGGCTTTCCGCCTGATACGGCATATCTTCCGGAACCGTTTTTGCCAGATATTATATAGCGCGATACATCCGCGCTGGACATTTGGTTTTGCGTTAGGCTGGTCTTTGAGCAGCAGGAAGAAAGGATTACAAAAGCAAGAAGAAGTAACCTATCAGGGCGAAAGTTCGGAATACCTGGTGCAATTCGCCAAGACCTATTTGCAAACGCATCCGGATATCAATTTCTTCATTTTCGGGCATCGGCACATTATGCTCGACTTGATGCTGAGCCGCAATAGCCGGTTATTGATAGCCGGCGATTGGATGCAGCATTTCTCGTATATTGTTTGGGATGGAAACGCTCTTTATTTGGAACAATTTGAAGTAGAATAAATTAGGTTATCGACTATGAACTTGAAAGCAAAAGGGTATGCGCTGGGAGCTATCGCCGCAACGACATACGGCATGAATCCCCTATTCGCGCTTCCGCTTTACAAAGCCGGTATGAATCCGGACTCGGTTTTGTTTTTCCGTTATTTATGTGCCATTCCGATTATGGCACTTATGATTAGAGCCCGTGGCAGGAGCTTTAAGCTGAAAAAGAATGAAATCCTGCCTTTAATTGTCATGGGATTAATGATGGCGTTATCTTCCCTGACCCTGTTCCTCTCCTATAACTATATGGATGCGGGAATCGCTTCAACCATTCTATTTGTCTATCCGATTATGGTTGCCGTGATCATGGCTTTATTCTTTAAGGAGAAACTGACAAAAGCCACCATCTGTTGCCTCGTCTTGGCTATTTACGGCATCACACAGCTCTATCATGGCGACGGAGACGAGACGCTTAGTCTTGTAGGCGTAGGGTTGGCCATGACCTCGGCCTTGACATACGCCATCTACATCGTAGGAGCGAACCGTTCTGTCTTGAAAGATATTCCGACCGTTACGATGACATTTTATATCCTGCTGTTCGGATTGAGCCTATTCTTTGTCCGTCTGGACTTTGGAAGAGCATTGCTGATTCCAGACCAATGGTATCTGTGGGGGAACATATTGGCGTTAGCTGCCCTACCTACAGCCTTGTCATTCCTTTGCACCACGCAAGCTATTCAATATATCGGCTCTACGCCGACGGCTATTCTGGGAGCATTGGAGCCTCTTACGGCTGTATTCTTCGGTGTATTGGTATTTGGCGAAGCCTTGACACCTCGCCTTTGTTATGGTATTTTCCTCATCTTGCTTGCCGTAACCTTGGTCATTGCCGGAGGAAACATCAGCCAGCATCTGGTACGTTTCCGCAAACTTTTCCCCAAATTGCCACGCAAGCTGCGTTCGCTCAAGGTAGTTTCCCTTCGTCGGAATAACTGTAATAACGGTTCTCAGCGATAATCAGATGGTCAAAAAGCTGGATATCCAACAGCTTTACCGCTTGAGACACGCGCCGGGTCAGCTGGTCGTCAGCCTGGCTCGGCCGCAGATTCCCGGAAGGATGATTATGACACAATACGATACCCGATGCCAAAGCGTTCACCGCGAACTTGAGCAGAATCTTCATATCGAAAGTGGTCTCGGATATTCCCCCCTGGCTGAGCTTTTGCTTGTCGATAACCCGATTTGAACGATTTAGAAATAACGCCCACAGTTCTTCGTGCGGCAAATCGGAAAGAATAGGATACAACGCATCATACACATCTTTGCTCGAACGAACCACATCACGGACAAGCGGATCGGTTGCCGCACGCCGCTTCCCCAATTCCAATGCGGCTAATATGGTTACCCCTTTAGCCACACCGATACCCTTGAAGTTTGTGACCAGATCTTTTAACGAAAGTCTGCCTAACCCATACAGATTATTATTTACGGAATTTAATATACGCTGAGATAACTGAATAGCTGATTCCTCATTATTCCCGGAGCTGATTAATATGGCTAAAAGTTCTGCATTACTTAAAGCGGAAACACCTTTCTGAAGTACTTTTTCACGAGGACGGTCATCTTCCGCCCATTCTTTGATGGAGAGTTTCATAGCTAAGAGTTTTTTAGTAAACGAGTTCACAAGAAAACAAGTTGACAAGGAAAGTACCTTTATTCCCTTGTCAACTTATCCAATATTATCTTACCCTTCCTACATACGTACCTTCCTGGGTATTGATTTCGATAATTTCGCCTTCATTGATAAACAACGGAACGCGTACTTCGGCACCGGTTTCAACAGTTGCCGGCTTCAACGTGTTAGTTGCTGTATCTCCTTTAACACCCGGCTCAGTATAAGTCACCTGCAACTGAACTTTTACCGGCATATCGGCATACAACACAGTCTCTGTAGAAGCGTCAGAAACAACATCCACTATCTGTCCTTCCTTCATAAAGTCCACACCGTTAATCAAACTCTTATCAATGATGATATCATCAAAAGTCTCCTGATTCATGAAGTGATAGTGTTCTCCTTCCTGATAGGTATATTGATACGGACGACGTTCCACACGTACATCTTCCAACTTCTCACCGATATTGAAGCGGCGTTCAATTACATATCCTTTTACTACATCCTTCAACGTAGTACGCATGATAGTGTTTCCTTTACCCGGCTTTACATGCAAGAAATCTATACAAAAATAAAGTTTACCGTCTAAGCGGATACAAGTACCCTTCTTAATGTCTTGTGAATTGATCATATTATTCGCTTTATTAGTTATTTATCGCTACCTTAGAAATGCTTTTCTCGCTGCAAAATTACGACTTTCCATTCAATGTGCAAATAAGCGGTAGAAAAAAATCCAACTTTATGTAGGGTTTTAAGCCTATCCATTGCCGCCATTATCCGCCATTCCTTTATCTCCTCCCTATCCTTCCCTCCGAAATAGCAATTGCTCCGGAAAAACAAGGGATGTTTTCAGCCCTATCAGAAAAAAAGAAGCCAGGCTCCTTTTTGAGGGAACCTGGCTCCTAAAATCGACTGATTATACTTCCTTTACAAGGAAGTCAATCTATCAATCACTTAACGATTACTTTCACACGTTTCACATCCGAACCGCTTTCCAATACGACTACATAGATGCCCTGGGGTACATCAATGCGCGTGTCTCCGCTCACGGTTTCCTGTGCCTGCAAGCGGCCGCTGATGCTCACTACTGTTGCCTTTGCGTTCGCTACATTCTTTACCAGGATAAAGCCTTTGCCGGTATAGATGGCAGCCGATTCGATATCTTCGATACCGGTCGGAACACCGCTGAAGGTTGCCACTACTTTCGTATCAGCTTTCAGCGTGATTTCATGAATTTTATCGGTGCTGCCGTCTGACCACTTAACGAATTTCACACCATCCTCAGGATCAGCCATGACGGTAATCACATCGCCATAATAATAGCTTGTAGCCTCGCCGTCAATAATCTCCACCTGACCGATATGGTATTTGTTCGCGTTCAGATAGTCTTTCTGTACTTCCACCTTCAACGGAGTCGGATTAGGCAACGATACGGTAACGGTCGTATTCTTCTTCACATCCTGAATAACATACTTGCCATTGGTCGGCTTCAAAGTCGTACCATCCACCTTAACAACAACCTTGCTGGCATCAGCAGCCAACGTAGATACTGTAAAGTCGAAGTCTGAACCTAATTTAACCACATTATCGCCCGGTTTGCTGATAATCGCACCACGTACCGATTCCGTAACAGTCACTTTGTACTGGCTGTTGGGGTCAGTTACCTCTGTGCTCTTAGCCTTGAAAGTGGCTTCGATTGCAGCTGACACTTCTCCTACTGTATAAGAAGCCACATACTTGCCATTGCTTTGCGTAAAGCTACAAGACAGACCATTTACCGTGATAGATGTTACCTCCCAATCTGTCTTCGGTGTAACGGTGATAGCCAGTTTATCGCCGTTGACGATAGGAGCCCCCGGTTTCGTTACAGTTCCATTCTTAGATACCTCAATTGTAGCTTCTGCCGGTTGAGAGTACGCTACAATCTGCAAATCAGAAACAACTACCGAAATAGGCTTTTCAGAGGTTACACTGGTATAATTCTTCGCATATTCTTCCGAAGGTGTAAATACTACATTATATTTATGTTCTCCGGAAGTAGCAGGAACTATGCTTTCATCTTCCCAACTGAATTTGCCTTCAATACTTACCACACCATTGGTCAAATCCGAGTAAGACAATGGCATACCCTTTGCAATAACCGAAGCCTCCGGCCATTTGGTTACCGTTGCTTTAACAGGAACAATTTCAAAGACATCCGTTCCGGTAGCACTGCATTCTACATAGCCGGAAGTTGCATCATATGGAATAGTAACAGATACGGTATATTTTCCGGCATCTTTCGGACCGAACACCTCTGTCGTACCCGACTTATAAGTAATTACCGGCTTCATACTTTCAATAGTTGCCCAATCCACACGTTTTCCATCTGCGTCAAGGACTGTTATGCATTTTGCAAAGTCATACCATTGCTCGCTTCCCGTGTATGGGTTATTCAAATCTTTCTCAAATGTAATCTTATAAGACTTTCCGGTACCTGCAGACACACTGAATTGAGCTTTCGTATAAGTCGGATCGCTTAATGTAAAGGTGTAGACATCGCGCCCGTCAACAGAAGCATCCTCATCCTTCTCCGGCTGCGTCAACTGAGTACTTGTAACTTTCAAAGTAACGCCTTTCGTTCCTTTCGGATAAGTTACAACTATTGTTAATGTCGCATCAGCAGCCAATTGGTCCGTCTTTGAAAGTTCTTGGCTTCCATTATAATATGTAATAGAATATCCGGAAGGCAATGTTCCTTCTGTATCCACGGTATAAGTAGCCAATGGCGTATCCCCTACCTTAACATTAACTTTTGCTTTAGTCTCTTTAAAGTTGGATTGATCCGTAACAGAAGTCGGCGTAAAGATAACATCTACAGAATGAGATTTCGTGGCATTCTCTCCTTCAGGTTTATTTTTATTCACATCAACCTTCCATGTTCCGGCAACCTCCTTACCATTAAATGTCGCTTTTCCTCCAGTTAAATCGTACAGACCATCTTCACCCACTGTAACATTTGGCAGTTCTATCTCTAACGGAGCTTGGTCTATTTTCAAGTAAATGTATTCTGCCTCTACGGAGTATGTATAAGCATATTCATCTTTTAAGGCAAGCGTTACATAATAAGTCCCCGCATTAATCGGTGCTTTTTCACCCAAATCTGTACCCGAAGCATCATCTTCTTTATAATTTACAACAACAGCTTCTTTAGGCAATTGCGGAGTTGTGGTAAACGCCACACTCTTCTGTTTTCCATCATAAACCTGGACTTGATAAGCACCATTTGAATCTTTTTTATCTACAGTAGGATTGATCGTTACTTTTTGCAATTCTGATACTTTGAAAGAAATCGTCACATCAGAAGATTCTACAGAGAATATAACTTTATACTTTATACCCTTTTCTGTTTTCTCCTTAGTGATGGTTGAATGTTTTCCTCCATTAATAATTACTGCATCTTCCTGCAAGCGATAACCTTCCGCTAACGTAAAGTAAGCAATATAACTGGTGTTCGGAGAAGATAATGTGACAAACTTATTATCCTTAGACAACTTATGTTCTGTCGATCCCTCAACAATAGCAATTTCTCCATAAGCCAAGTATTGAGTAGCTTCGCTTATACTCTGATCATTTATTGTAGCCGTAACCTTTACCTCATTAGAGAATGCAACGACAACCAGTACCTCTTTTCCTGCCGGATATTTTTCTTCGGTTATGTCTACTTTAATCGTATAATTTTCACCATTAGGTAAAAGTTCACTTGTTAAGTCTTTACCTGCAACTTTTAATTGAGGTTTATAACCTGTATTAGGTTTAACTGTAATCAATAGCTGATCTCCGGTATTAACAGATTCTCCTGTTTTCAGCTCAGATATAGTACTTCCAGAAATCTTCTCAACGGTGAAAGAACCACCCACCTGAGTTGTGCTCTTTTCATCATAGACTACCTTCCGACCGGCAGCTGCTACTGTAGCGGACAATTCCGGAACTTCATTATACATCGCTTTAACTACGAAATCAAAGCTCTTCCCTTTGTAAGGAGCAGCCGAACCGTCTGCTGCAACCAATCCCTTTACCGCATAAGTTACTTCGTCATAACCATCTTCCGGAGTTACCACGACCTTAACCTTCTGAGTTTGCTTTAAAGTTATATTGTCAATACTTTGCTCTGTACCATCCACATAGACTTTAATATCTTTAGCATTTGTCGGCGTCACGACTTTTATGCCCGTAAATTCTGCAAGCCAAATTTCAATATTCTGCACAGCATACTTACGTCCGTCATAAGTAAATGTACATTGATAATTCCCCTTCACATATCCATCTGTACTATTGTAGAAGTGATATTCGCCTTTGTAACCGGATTCGTGAGCTGTCGCTTCATTGTCTTCTACATATTCTGTACCTTTCAAAACCTGCCAAGTCACATCAGATATAGATGCGCCTGTTACCTTCGTAATTCCAGCTTCATCCAATAATTCATTAACCTGAACACCTATATTGGCTTTAGCTATATACGCTGTAGGAAGCTTTATTGTCTGCGTTCCCCAATCTGCTTTACAGCCATCAGGAATAGTAGCTGTCTTGATTTGGTTACCATCCAAATTAACGCTCGTCAACTTGCCGTCAGAAGGCAAAGTGATTCCTTCCAAATCATTATCAGAAACATCTAATTTTGTCAATGCCTTTAAACTGGAAAGATCCAGGTTTCCTGAATATTCATTCCCGGACAAATCAAGCTCCTGCAACTTAGCAAGTCCTGCAAGATTTTCAATTCCTCCGGTTTTAAGAGCATTATCAGAAGCATCTATTTCCGTCAATTGAGCCAAAGGGTAAGTTGTTGTATCAAGAATCAGCTTTGTCAAACCTAAATTGTTACAATTTAAAGCTGCAATCTTTTGACCTGTTACCTTTAATGTACCAACCTTACTCGACCCGAAGTTTATCGTAGTAAGAGCAGAGCCACCATTTATATCCAGATCAGCCATCTCTCCGCTAAAAGATACTTCTGTTACAGCTGCTTGAGTTTCAATAGAAACTTTCGAAGTATAATCTTTCGCGATAGTTACAACGGTCTTATCTGAATTTACTTTAACATCGTCATTAGCTTCAAACTTACTGGTTACTACCCCGCCTTTCACGGTAATCGTAACCGCAGTCTTACCATTCGACGTTACTTTTATATCTGCTCCTTGTATCAACCCCACCGACACAAATAGCATCAGTAGGCTTAAAAGTAATCGTTGTTTCATGATTTTAATTTTTTAGTTATTACTCAGTTTATTTGTTTTAACAAAAGCTTTCGCTTTTGCGAAAAAAGCCCCTCTACACTTGAATAGAGAGGCTTTCTAAGTTTTTACCTTCCCATATCTTCGCAGACGGGGAGGGATGTTAATCTTTTTTACACTATTATTATTACTAACTCCGTCTTTCTTTCTCACGAGATACTCTACAACCGGACTGGCCGGTGGACGGATATTTAATTGAATTATATCTTTATATTAACAATTTAAATTTCTCGTTTATGAACGCTTTACTAGAAGTTAAAGCAGTTTGCGCTTCGCGCAGAAGTTATAGGAGTTAAGCCAAATGCTTTTTGTTTGTATCACTAAAGAATATCGGCTTTAACTCCTCTAACTCCTTTAACTCCTCCTAACTCCTGTTTTACTTAACTACTACCTTGAAGCTTTCGCCGTCAACTGCTACTACTACGATACCAGCCGGAGCAGCGATTGTTTCATTGTCAGAGTTAACCACTTCGTTAGCAACAACCTTACCTAAGATAGTGCTTACGATTACGTTCTTGCCTTCTGCACCCTTAACGATTACAGCACCGTCGGTTGCTACTACAGATACTGTAGCTTCTTCTGCGCTGATTTCTTCGTTTGCAGTCGGATTTTCAGAAGTTTCACGTACGTTGAACTCTTCAGCGTCTGTGATGTCTGTAGTCAATACAGGCACACCGTTTTGCCATCTGATGTAAGAAACCTTACCGTTATCAACAGATTCGATGTAGAAGCTCTTCGTTTCCTGGTTTGCGATGCGGAATGCGAACTCAACCGGGTTCAAAACAGCCTTAGCAGCAGCATCTGTCAATTCGTAAGTCTTAACTGTATCACCATTCTGGATGATGTTCAAGTCGTTAACACCGTGAACAGCGTCAACGAAGCCTAACTTCGTGTACTTGCCATCTTCCAAGTACGGGTTCTTCAATTCAGGTGCATGAGCAGCTACAGAATCAGTTAACGATACTAAGTAACGTGCCGTTACATAGCCCGGGATAGTTGTCTGGTGTTCAGGAACACATACAGATGCATCCGGATCAATTCCGTGAGTCGGGCAATACTTGTGAGACGGTTCGATTTCAGGAGCCAATGCCAACAAGTAAGTCGGTTTCTTCGTATCCTGGATATAAGCAGTATCTACATAGATTGCAGGATTGTAAGTCTTACGATCGTAAGTCATACCCAAGAAGTTGATACCGTTCTGAACCTTTTCATACAAGAACTCGTCAGCATACTCAACACGATAGAATTCCATAGTGTCCGGAGTAGCGAAGTAACGGTATGAATCAAGTGTATCCCGAACAATAGTCAACTGAGCGTTAGCGTTCCAAGCATAGATATTTTCTTGCTTCTGAACTTCTGCATTGTTGAAGTCAAAGAACATCATTTCACCTGCAGCTCCTAATAACTTTTCACCTTCTGATGAATTTGCTAAAGAAGAATTAAATATTGAGATACCCATAGTTGTTTCATTAGACAAAATAGTAGCATCCTCAATATCTTCCATTTCGTAGTTCAAAGTCTTCACAATATTCAGTTTATCGTTTTCTTTCAGCTTAACGATAAAGTTATCAGCTAAAGTAGATTTTCCATAATCTACCTCTTTATCTGCGGCATCTGCATCTTTATAAACATACTTCTGTCCAACTAATTCGAAGTCTTTTGCTTTTTCATTATACTTCAAATATTTGTCACCATAAGCCAATGCATAACGGAAATAAGACAATGTATCACCATTAGCTGTGAAATCCCATTCTTTTGTCTTTTCATTGTACTTCATATAATCGTTTACAATGTGGAAGACATCAGTCTTAGTATTTTCAGCTACAGTTCCGTTATTCAATAATGTATCAGTTGTAACAGTTTTAACAAGATCGAAGTTGATTGCATTTGCTTCGTCACGAGTCAACTCAACATTGCCCTTACCATCCATACCTACATAAGTAGTAGCTCCGAATGCATCAGCGAATGCTACTTTATAAGTACGAGTTGTACCGATCTCGCTTGCGTCTTTTTCATAAACGCCATAATGGTTGAATGTTTCACCACCCAATTCAGCTACTTTCTTGATTTCGAACTTATAGTCACCACTTACATAAGTATCACCTGATTCGTGACGCAATGACAAACTACCACTCAACATATCAAAAGCTTCATCCCAACGTAAAGATTGCTTTGTCTCACGATTTGTCAATACGATAGTACCATTCTGAGAAGTTACAATCCATTGAGCTTCCGGACGAGAGAATGCTACATATTCGGCTTTTGTCCAAGTACCGTTTACATTGGTATTTACAGCAATATCAGATCTCAACGTCATATTTTCAACGCCTTCACCTTTTAAGCCCTTAATTGTGATAGCCCAACCATAGAACTCTGACAGATCGCTATAATCCGTACCACCAAAACGAACTACAGTATATATTTCATCAACTGCAACATTATCTGCATCGTCAGGAGTTGTTGAATTTCCAGCTTTTGTTGTAGTCAAGTAATCAACACCACCCATGTTCGCGATATACATTTCAAGATCAGCTTGGGTAGTTTCGTCATTCTTAGTATAAGCATCAACTGCTACTACTTCCAGCGGAGAGTAGTTTACCACAACCGGCATATTTACAGAGAACACATAAGAAGCAATCTTTCTGTCTTCTGCTTTAGATTGTTTCTGGTCCTCAATAATTTGCTTAGCCGTCATCAATGCATACTGATGTCCGTTACCCTCTACTTCAGGTCTGTGATTAGTATTATTCTTACTCCATTTTTCCTTCAATAACACTACATAAGCATCTGCAGTCTTATTATAGATCATGAATTTTTCCCGATCGCTATCAGTAGTTGTAATCTTAAACACAGAACCTAATTCTTTTTTAAACGCACTCAATTCTTTATTAGAATTGCTATATGCAACCAAATCACCAGCAAACGGATTAACGCCTTCCAAAGCTTCGTAGTTCACATATGCACCGTTATCCATATAACCGAACTGTAAACCAAAATAACCATTCTTTACTTTGTTAATTTCAGAAGCCTTTAGATTCTCCGTCTCAACAGCTAGCAAACTGTAATACCAAGCATCAGTTGAAGTAGTTGTTATGTCATCACCATTCATTCCTGTATACCACTTCCTCGTTGCACTACCGTTTTTATCTGCAAATTCCAATGCTCCAGGATTAGTTCCAAATATATCATAAACTGTACCATCAGGCTCTGTAACAGACAACGGTTTTCCTGTTAAAGCATTAATCAATTTATAGCCAACAACTCTTTTCTGGCCATTTACATCTGTAGTAACAGTTTCAACACGCCACCAAGTTGATTGATTAGTTTCAGTAGAATAACGCTGTTCTGGACTAGCAATAGTACCATTAACATCCAATACTGAAGAAACACCTAATGCTCCTACAACACCTGAAGTTGGAGCACTTCCCGGATTAACAAAAACATAGTAATACTGATTAGCATCTGCGGCTGCAGTTGGGATATCTGTAGCCAAAGCAGAAGACGTCAGCCCACCTGCGAGCAGGAAGCTCGCACAAAGCGTAAGTACTTTTTTGTTCATAATCAAATTAATTATTTAGTTAGTAAAAATAGTAAATTAATCAAGTTCTATCCATGAGGTAACTTCCTGACCTCTAATCCTAATGTGTTGCAGAAAAACCACCGTTTTCTTGCGACACTCTAAAAAAGTAACTATTGGAAATGTTTTATTTCGTCATGTGAAAGCGGACTTTCGTACTTGAATCTCTATGCACTTGATAAGAAAGCAGATATAAAATCAAAAAAAGTTTGGAGTTTGTTTGCTTGTATCAAAAAAGGTTGTACTTTTGCATTCAGAAAGTGTCGCAAGAAAACGGTGGTTTTTTTGCGACACTTTGCTTTTATAGATCAAAGAGTTAGAGCAGATATAAAGGAGATGTCCGCTATATATAATAAGGTATACTAACGTTTCACATTATCAAAATGCCGATTCTCGGTAACGATAAACTTCTCATTGGCTACTACCGCACAATCAACAAATTATTGTCATCAGGGACTAATTTGATCAAATTACAATGATAACAAGGTGTAAAAAGGGAACAATCCGCCCCCTCAAAAAAGCACGCACCATTTGGAGAAAAAGGTAGGCACAAACGAAAACAAACGTCCCATACTTTTTATCCAAAGGTAGGCATAAAAATAACCGACATTCGGCATGAAAATAACGGTAATTATTGCTTACATCAAAACTAATGACTATATTTGTCGAAGTTATTAATCCATAAAAACTCTTGACATGAAGGAAAGGGAATTTATCAATCCGTTTACGGACTTCGGTTTCAAACGGATATTCGGTCAGGAAATCAACAAGGAACTGACGATTGATTTCTTGAATTTATTGCTGGATGGCGAGCGTCACATAGCTGACCTGACCATCCATAACCCGGAAATGCAGCCGGAAACAGAGGCGGAACGGCTGGTCGTGTTTGACCTGTATTGCGAAAGCGATGACGGAACGCAGTTTATCGTAGAGATGCAGGCCGCCCGACAAAGTTTCTTTTTATCGCGGAGTCTGTATTACCAGAGCCGGGCTATTATAGCCCAGGGCGAGAAAGGCAAGAACTGGTGTTACCATCTCCAGCCGGTCTACGGGATATTCTTTATGGACTTCACGATGCCGGAAAGTTCCGGATTGCGTACGGATGTCGCCCTGATGGACATGAAGACGCATAAGGTCTTCAATCCCCAGTTGCGGCAAATCTATTTGGAGATGCCTCGTTTCACGAAAGAGGCGGATGAATGTGAAAATGATTTCGAACGTTGGTTGTATCTGATAAAAAATATGAAGATGTTAAAACGAATGCCATTCAAAGCGCAACGTGCGGTATGGGACAAGCTGCTTGAAGTAGCCGATGTGGCTTCTTTGAGCCAGAAAGAACACGAGGCCTATCAACATGCCCTGATGAACTATTGGGACTATCATAACGCGATGGAGGCAGC
This sequence comes from uncultured Parabacteroides sp., assembly GCA_900547435.1. Taxonomy (GTDB): domain Bacteria; phylum Bacteroidota; class Bacteroidia; order Bacteroidales; family Tannerellaceae; genus Parabacteroides. The sequence continues at coordinate 17,191 of URGO01000014.1, read as the reverse complement.
CCAAGAGGATGGCCACAAAGCCGGTCTCGAAGCCGGATGGGAAAAAGGCCACGAGGCCGGACTGAAAGCTGGATTGAAGGAAGGATTGAAGGAAGGACTTAAAAAAGGACATGAGGAAGGACTTAAAGCTGGACGCACGGAAGGGTTGAAGGAAGGACGTGAGGAAGGATTAAAAGAAGGTAAAAAAGAGGGCATGCAGGAAAAGCAACTGGAAATTGCACGCAAGTTGAAAACTGGTGGTATGTCTGTTGCCCTTATTCGCGAATATACAGGACTTTCCGAAAAAGAGATACAACAATTATAGTTATGAACATAGAAGAACTTCGCGAATACTGTCTTTCATTGAAGAATGCAACGGAGGGCTTCCCTTTCGGTGAGGATTTTTTTGGTCTTTAAGGTGGAAGGGAAGATGTTCGCTTGTATGCGTTTGGATACCGGTGAGCCCCAGGTCAGTTTGAAATGTAATCCGGATTTTAGGGACGAGTTGCGTGATCATTATGCTGCGGTTGAGCCGGCTTGGCATTTCAACAAGAACTATTGGAATACTATCTTTTTGGAACGGGATATGCCTGGAGAGGAGATAAAGCATTGGTTGAAGCATTCTTATCAGGAAGTCATAGCGAAGTTGCCCAAACGAATCCGTGTGTTGTATGAAGAAGGAGAATGATGAAATGATGCCGCGAATCATCCGTTTGCAAAAGACGGATTCGACCAATAATTACCTGCACGCACTGGCTCGTCCGGAGCAACTGGGCGAGGGAAGTGTGGTGTGGGCTGAATTTCAGACTGCCGGGCGCGGACAAATCGGGAATAGTTGGGAATCGGCTGAGGGCGAGAATTTGACATTCAGTGTGGTACTTTATCCTACATTTCTCCTGGCAAACCGACAATTTTTGATTTCCCAGATTACGGCTTTGAGCGTGAAGCAGACCTTGGACCGGTATGTGGACGATATAACCGTAAAATGGCCGAATGACATTTATTGGCGTGACCGGAAGATATGTGGAATGCTGATTGAGAATGATTTGGCGGGGCAGTTTATTTATTCCTCAATTTTGGGGATAGGCATCAATATCAATCAGAAAGAATTCAAGAGCAATGCGCCTAATCCGGTTTCCTTATACCAGATTATAGGAAAAAGGACGGATAGGGAGAATTTCTTGCAAGAGTTTTTAGAGCGGTTATATGCCAATTACCTGCTCTTGTTGCAGGAGAAAGAGGTACTGATACAAGAGGCTTATCGGCAGTCCTTATACCGACGTGAAGGATTCCACCTTTATGAAGATGCAAGCGGACGTTTTGAGGCGTCTATTGAGGAAATAGAACCCTCCGGTTATCTGCATCTCCGTCTGAGAGATAATACTATCCGCCGGTATGAGTTTAAGGAAGTGAGATTTGTGATTTCGTCATAATTATTTAACTTGTTACCTGATGGCTCTTTCTTATTTATTTAGTAATTTTGCGCCCGAAAAATTGATAGTCAATGCAAAAGATAAGAAACATCGCGATTATCGCGCACGTAGACCACGGCAAGACAACGCTTGTGGACAAGATGTTATTAGCCGGAAAACTTTTCCGTGAAGGTCAAACAGAGCCAGACCAGTTTCTTGACAACAACGATTTGGAACGAGAAAGAGGTATTACTATTCTGGCAAAAAATGTATCTATTAATTATAAAGGGTATAAAATCAATATTATTGATACACCGGGGCACGCCGACTTTGGAGGCGAAGTGGAACGCGTGTTGAACATGGCGGACGGATGTCTTCTGCTGGTTGATGCATTCGAAGGCCCGATGCCTCAGACCCGTTTCGTGCTTCAGAAGGCTATTCAGATCGGATTGAAGCCTATTGTAGTCATTAATAAGGTTGACAAGCCCAATTGCCGTCCCTCGGAAGTGCAGGAGATGGTGTTTGACTTGATGTTTAGCCTTGATGCAACCGAAGAGCAGCTGGATTTCCCGACTATTTACGGTTCAGCCAAGCAGGGATGGATGTCGGAGGATTGGGAAAAGCCGACTACCGATATTACGGCTTTATTGGATGCTATTATTAAGTATATTCCGGAACCGCAGACATTGGAAGGACCGGCGCAGATGCTGATTACATCGTTGGATTACTCTAAGTATGTGGGACGTATCGCTGTAGGGCGTGTTCATCGTGGCGAATTACGAGAAGGACAGGATATTGTGTTGTGTAAGCGCGATGGTTCGCAGGTCAAATCCAAGATAAAGGAGATTGATGTATTCGAGGGATTGGGACGCACTAAAGTGCAGGCGGTCCAATCGGGGGATATTTGTGCGGTTATCGGTATTGAAGGTTTTGAAATCGGTGAGACCATTGCCGATGCCTTGGAACCGGAAGCTTTGCCAACGATTGCCATTGACGAGCCGACCATGTCTATGTTGTTTACGATTAATAATTCTCCGTTCTTTGGCAAAGACGGGAAGTTTGTTACTTCGCGTCATATTTATGAGCGTTTGCAGAAAGAATTGGATAAGAACCTGGCTCTGCGCGTGAAGCCGACTGACTCGGCCGATTCGTGGTTGGTCTATGGACGAGGCGTGTTGCACTTGTCGGTGTTGATTGAAACCATGCGTCGTGAAGGCTATGAGTTGCAGGTGGGGCAGCCCCAGGTTATCATCAAAGAGATAGATGGAGTAAAGTGTGAGCCGGTAGAGCAACTGACCATCAATCTTCCGGAAGAATGTTCCAGCCGAATCATTGATATGGTGACAAAGCGTAAAGGCGAGATGACAATGATGGAAAGCAAAAACGGACGTATGCATTTGGAATTTGTTATTCCTTCCCGTGGAATCATCGGATTGAATAATGCAGCTTTGACCGCTTCAGCCGGAGAAGCTATCATTGCCCATCGTTTCTTGGAATATCAACCGTGGAAAGGGGATATCGAGCGTCGCACGAATGGGTCTATTATCGCTATGGAGACGGGAACAGCTTACGCTTATGCCTTGAACAACTTGCAATCGCGCGGACGTTTCTTTATTGCTCCGGGGGATGAGGTTTATGCCGGTCAGGTTGTGGGCGAGCATACGAAAGAGAATGATTTGGTGGTAAACGTAACGAAGTCGAAGAAATTGACAAATATGCGTGCTTCTGGTTCTGACGAAAAAGTGTCTTTGGCACCTCCTACAATCTTCAGCTTGGAAGATGCGTTGGAGTATATCAAGGGAGATGAATATGTAGAAATCACTCCGCATTATATGCGTATGCGCAAAATTATCTTGGACGAAACTGAGCGCAAACGCCAGAACCGCAATTAAGTTCATAAGTTTTTGAGTTTATTGGTTTATAAGTTATAGTGTTATTTCAACCTGAAAAACTTACAAACTAATAAACTCAAAATACCAAAAACTTAAACAGGAGTGACTCCTCGTTCTGCCAATAATTGCAGACTTAAATCTTTCAGCTTGAATTTTTGAATTTTCCCGCTTCCGGTCATAGGAAACGCATCCACGAAGAAAATATATTTCGGAATCTTATGTCGTGCGATTTTACCTCGGCAGAAGTCTTTGACATCTTCGTCTGTCATGGTAACCCCTTCCTGTAAGATGATAAACGCTCCGACTTCTTCACCGTATTTCTTGGAGGGAACGGCTGCTACTTGTACATCTTTCACACCGGGCAGATGATAAAGAAACTCTTCCAATTCACGTGGGTAGATGTTTTCCCCACCTCGGATAATCATATCTTTGATACGGCCCGTGATACGGTAATATCCCTTTTCATCCTTGATGCCCAAGTCGCCGCTATGCAAGAATCCGTTCTTGTCGATAACCTCAGCTGTAGCTTTCGGATTGTTGTAATACCCTTTCATTACCAAATACCCCCGGCAACACATTTCGCCTTGTTCGCCTACTGCACATTCTTCTCCGGTCTCCGGATTCAATACTTTGACTTCGGTAAATGGATATTCTTTCCCGACGGTGGTACAACGTTCTTCAAACGGATCTTCCAATACCGTATGCGTCATACCCGGCGAACTCTCCGTCAAACCATACACGCTTGTGATATGGGTAATGTGCATCTTTTCGGTTACGGCACGCATCAGTTCAATCGGGCACAACGAACCTGCCATGATTCCGGTGCGAAGAGAGGTCAGGTCGAACATAGAGAACATCGGGTGATTAAGCTCCGCGATAAACATGGTCGGTACGCCATAAAGAGCTGTACAACGTTCTTTGTGTACGGAGGCCAATACCACCAGCGGATCGAATTTTTCGACCATTACCTGAGTGCAGCCATGAGTCAGGACAGCCATTGTAGCTAATACGACACCGAAGCAATGGAACAGCGGAACACAGCAGCAGAGTTTGTCTTCTGGCGTATAGGCCATGCCTTCTCCGGTAAAATAGCCGTTATTGGTGATGTTGTGATGGGTCAGCATGACGCCTTTAGGGAATCCAGTCGTTCCGGATGTGTATTGCATATTCACCACATCTTGCGGAATGACTTTTGTCTTGGCTTCTTCCAAAGTCTCATCGCTGATGTTTTGTCCTAAGAGTAATAATTCCGGGGTGTTATACATACCGCGAAACTTTTCTTGTCCGATATAGACTACATTCTTTAGCATCGGAAAACGGGGACTCTTCAGATAACCGCGTTGCGATTCACGCAATTCCGGAAGCATGGTATACACCATATCAATATAACTCCCATCGAATACGCCGTCTGTGATGCACATCGTGTGGATATCGGCATTTTCTACCAAATATTCCAATTCGCTTTGCTTGTAATTAGTGTTAATTGTAACCGCTACCGCACCTATTTTGGCGCAAGCGTACAGGAATGTCAGCCAATCCGGTACATTTGTCGCCCAAATGCCGACATGCGTTCCATGCTTCACACCGATTGCCATCAATCCTTTAGCCATGCAATCCACCCGATAATTGAACGCTTTCCACGTGAAACGCAGGTCTCGATCGGAATAGACGAGGTATTCTTTGTCCGGTGTCTTTGTAGCCCAATATTCCAGCCATTGGCCTACTGTTTTATTCTGTAATTGTAACATAGAAATTCCTTTTTTTGAAATGAATAGAATTTTGCTTCTGCCGGAATAATTTCATAAACTTAATAAGGTGTATAGATTACTCCCAAAATCCGTGCTGAAGCTCCTGGGGCAGCATGTACGTGATGCGATACGATGGAATCATAATAGATACAGTCTCCGGCTTCTAACAGATAATAGTTTTTCCCATAAAGGATTTCCAGTTTGCCTTCCAACACATAGATAAATTCTTCCCCTTCGTGGGATGAGCAGATAAATTCCTCGCCCTCGGTTGAAGGAACAACGTCAATAAGGAACGGTTCCATGTGGCGACCGGATTTATCCCCGGCAAGCGCATAATAACTCATGTGCTTACGACCTTCCGTATTGTTGTTGGTAAAGCCGATACCGTCGCCCGCCAAATCCCCTTTGCGGCAGATAACCGGGCCCAACTCTGATTGGTCATCAAGGAATGTTCCGAGGCGGCCACCCAGAACGCGGGCTATTTTAATCAGCGGAGCCAACGAAGGAAAGTCTACGTTGCCTTCGATACGCTGAATTTGTTCGACACTCAGACCGGAACGTTCTGCTACGTCCTCGATGCTTAACTGCTTGGATTCTCTTATTTTTTGAATCTTTGAACCGATAATTTTATTGTCATTCATGATATATCTTTTTAAATTCGACACAAAAGTAATAGTTTTTCTGATAAAACGAAAGAGAATGGCTCAAAACTCTTCAAATGAGAAAAAAGAAGGTGTGCCAAGGCGGCACACCCTCAAAAGAAAGAATTGCTTTTAAGATTAAATCTGCAGAGAATCCAAGTTTATTTTGTTTCAATATAAACCACATGTGTTTGCAAATATTCTTCCAATCCATGTTTGCCATCGGCGCCACCTATTCCCGATTTACGCCATCCGGCATGGAATCCTTGCATTGCCTCAAAGTTTTCACGGTTGATGTAGGTCTCACCAAACTTCAGGGCACGCATGATTTGGAATGCATTGTCCAGATTTTGTGTGTAAAGCGAGGAAGTCAATCCATATTCGCAATCGTTTGCCCATGTGATAGCCTGGTCAATGTCGCTGAACTCTACCACCGGCAATACCGGACCGAATGTCTCTTCGCGGATGATGTCCATGTCTTGTGTTGCGTTGTCCAATAAGGTCGGTTCGAAGAAGTAGCCTTGAGTGCCGATTCGGTTCCCTCCGCAGAGTAATGTAGCACCTTGTGCGATGGCACGTTCTACCTTCTTCTCGATAGAAGCTAACGCATTGGCCTCAATAAGCGGTCCCATGTCCAGGTCGGCTATCTCGTTCGGATTTCCCACCTTGACCTGTTTCATGCCGGCGAGCAATTTTTCCATGAACGGTTCTTTCACCTTTTTATCTACATAAACACGTTCTGCGCAGTTGCAGACCTGGCCGGTATTGATAACGCGTGATGCAATAATAGACTTCACCGCTAAATCAAGATCCGCGTCTGCCATGACAATTGCCGGAGCTTTTCCTCCTAATTCCAAAGATACTTTCGTGATGTTGGGTGCTGCTGCAGCCATTGTCTGCTGGCCGGCTCCTACACTACCCGTCAGGCTCACCATGCCTACTTTGGGGTTTGCCGCTAATTCGTGACCTACTACAGACCCGCGTCCGTTCACGATATTGAATACACCAGCCGGAAGTCCTGTCTCAGCAGCAATTTGGGCAAAAACGTAAGCGTTCTCCGGTGTGAGCTGGCTGGGTTTGATGACAATGGTATTACCGGTTACCAATGCCGGTGCCATTTTGCGGGCAATCAGGAAGAATGGGAAGTTCCAAGGTAAAATACCCGTAGTAACCCCGATCGGTTTCTTAAAGAGCAGGATAGTTTCTTTCGGACGGTCGCTGGGGATAATCTCACCTTCATAGCGGCGGGCCCATCCTGCCATATATTCCAGATAATCCGCTGTAAACAAGACTTCGGTACGGGCAAGAGCCTGTGTCTTTCCTCCTTCTTTTACGATAATCTGTGTCAGTTCATCCGCCCTTTCACGGATTCCGGCGGCTATTTTTACTAAATAAGCGGCACGTTCTACGGCCGGGGTGCGTTCCCATGCAGGCTGTGCAGCTGCGGCAGCATCAATGGCGCGGCGTGCGTCATCTGCTGTTCCGTCAGGCATTAGGCAGGTGATTTCTTCTGTTGAAGGGTTCAACACATTAATCCATTTTCCGGAAACATTCTCTTCGAATTTTCCGTTGATAAACATCTTTAATTCTTTCATGGCAATCTGTATTAATTAATTTGGCATAAAATTACGTGTTCCTATCCGGCTCTTTGTTATGAATTTTGATAGAAGATTTATCATTTCTGACAAATCTGCTTCGGATATAATTGTTATCTTTGGGCAGTTTCTTATTTTATATTTATTCGACAGATGATGGAATTGATTTATGGAAAAGAATCGGACGATTATACGATGGAGCCTCATGCTCTTACTTTTTTATTGTTTCTCTATTGACTTGGGTGCTCAGGTCAGCCATGGCGGTTCGCCTTTGCCTTTCGGCCAGTTTCGTTCCGGAACGGCTTTTTCATTTGAGGAGATGCCTGCATTTGATTTGCAGGAGCAACTTTGTTTGGACTCGATGGAATATGACGGATTGCGGGCTTCTAATCGTTTCGCTTATAAGTTTATGACTGATTTTACACCGGATAACTCCGGCGAGTGGTTCACGTTGGCTGACGGAACGCGGGTTTGGCGTTTGGGTATCCGTTCGGAGGGGGCTGTTTCCCTGAATTTGCTTTTCTCGGAATATGAATTACCTGAAGGCGCACAGCTTTTCCTGTATAATCCGTCTCAGAGCCAGGTCCGCGGGGCATTCACTCATCAGAACAATTCGGAAAAGCATCTTCTTCCGGTTTCTCCGATATATGGCGATGAGGTGATCATCGAATATCAGGAGCCGGCGCATGTGCCGTTTCATGCCCGGTTGCGTATCGGGGAGATCAATCATGCTTACCGTGATTTTATGCGTAGTGCGGAACCGAGAAGTGAGCCGTTGTATGGCTCCTGCATTCCTCCGCTAATTTGTTCCGTACCGGAAGGGAATCTGTATAAGGATATTGGGCAAAGTGTGGTGTTACTGATTATCAATGGGCAATATTTCTGTACCGGTACGTTATTGAATAATATCAATCAGGACGGAAAACCCTATCTTCTGACGGCATCGCACTGTTTGAACGAGGACTTCACGCTTCGGAATCCGGATTATGAGGAGATAGCCGGAACTGTCATTTCGTTTTTCAATTATAATAGTCCTACCTGCTCATCACCGATGAGGGGAACTGAAGAGATGAGCCTGGCATCGGCGTATGCCCGTGCGGTAAATGAAGATATGGATCTTGCGCTTTTGGAATTGATGGAAGTTCCTCCCGTTTATTATCGTCCCTATTATGCCGGATGGAGTGCAGAGGCATCTTCGGACGACACATCGTATGTCAGCATTCAACACCCGATGGGTTCTACCAAAAGGTTTAGCCTTGCGGAAAAAGTCGAGGTCGGAACCTTTACGGCGGATATAAAGTCTTTTACGAAAAACGGTTTCTGGCATATCCCGGAATGGCAATTGGGGTGTACGGCTATAGGCTCGTCCGGTTCGCCTTTGTTTGATGCGGATTATCGGGTGATAGGGGCACTGACCGGTGGAAGTTCGTATTGCAATACTCCTTATAATGACTTTTACTACAGAGTATATTCTGCATGGCAACCGTCGGATGATGTCGACAGACAGTTGCAATATTGGTTGTCGCCCGATAATCCCAACGTTAAAACTTGCGACGGGATGAACCCGTATGCCGGTGCTGCTGCCGTGCGCCTGAGTCATGTGGTAGAAAACAACAAGCAGGATCATATCGAAACGGCACGACTGACAGAAAACAGTTATTTGTTCGGTTTGAATGAAACCGGAACAACCGAATATGCTGAAAGATATTCTCTGCTTTCACCGGCGGAGTTGTATGGTTGTTATTTGGTTACACCGGCCTATTCCGGACGTACGGCTCCGCAGGTGGAAGTCCGGGTTTATGGCGGAGATGATAAGCCGGAGACTTTATTGGCACAAAAAGAATTCCGGCCGGTTTATCGGGTGTGGGAGGGCGATGAAGCGGTAGATCAAACCAAACCGCTTTACCGTTCGCAAGAACATTTTATTGCATTCGATGAACCAGTCCGTGTGCAGGGGAATCTGTTCATCAGCTATAAAATAAAGGGCGAGAACGATGACCGTTTCTGTGTTTACAATGTCAGCAAAGGTGAACTGAGCGGCAATACAGCTTGGTTGAATGATTCGGAGAAAGGATGGATGGAAATCTCGCAATGCGCAGACGATGGATTCCGTACAGCTTTGTATATTGACCCGGTGCTTTCGTATACGGACGATATTACGGCTAACGAAGCGGTTGTGGTGCCGCAGGCTGTATGGATTGTCGTAGAATCTGCAACGCATACGCTCCATCTTGGGTTAGAAAGTGCTTTATCTGCTACATTTCAATTGTATGATGCTGCCGGACATTTGGTAGACAGCCGTCGATTGAACTGTGCGCAGAGTGCCTGTTCTTATCCCGCATTGCCCTCCGGCTTTTATGTGGCCCGTGTCGTTTGCCAGGGACGCGAATATACCCGCAAAATATATTGGTAAGCATATTGTTTCACCCATTATAAATTATATACTATGACACAACAAAAGAAAAGACATTCCAGTACATTGAAGGTACTTTGCTTAGGATTCATGATGGGATTTGCAGGTCTGTCCTATGCGGCGGATTCTTCGGTTAAAGTCCGTCATTTGGTAAATGAACAGAACATTGTCATGATTCAGCAGACGAAAAAGTATCTACTCCTTCCGGTGGAAGACGCTGCACCGGAAAGCAAGGTGTTTATCGTATCGAACAATCAAATCGCCGGGCCGGAGATGAATGTCCGTTTGGCACGCGGGGCGGTGGACTATTATGTCCCGGTTGATTTATCTGCTTATTCCGGTCAAGAGGTATCTATAAGCATCCAAGGTCTTCCGGAAAATGCCCTTTGCTGGAAACATATCAAGCTGTCCGATACGTTTGACGTGAAAAATCGGGAGAAGTTCCGTCCGGTCTATCATCACACGCCGGCTTACGGATGGATGAACGATCCGAACGGTATGTTCTATAAGGATGGCGTTTACCATCTCTATTTTCAACATAATCCTTACGGTTCTACGTGGGGGAATATGACTTGGGGGCACTCTACCAGTCGTGATTTGGTGAATTGGGAGTTTCAAGGTGATCCCATTGTTCCGGACGCATGGGGGACTATCTTCAGCGGATCGTGTGTGGTCGATTATGACAATACCGCCGGATTCGGAAAAGGTGCGGTGATTGCGTTCTATACTTCAGCCAAGTCTACTCCGTGGGGCGACAGTCAGGCGCAAAGCTTGGCATATAGTTTGGATAATGGCAAGAGCTTCACCAAATATGCCGGTAACCCGATACTGACCTCACAGGAGCGCGACTTCCGCGATCCGAAAGTATTCTGGTACGCACCGGGCAAGCATTGGGTAATGATATTGGCGGTCGGCCAGGAAATGCAGATTTTCTCGTCGAAGAACTTGAAGGAATGGAAGAAAGAAAGCAGTTTTGGAACTAAGCAAGGGGCACATGGTGGCGTATGGGAATGCCCGGATCTGGTACAGTTGCCGGTTGAAGGCAGTAAGGAAAAGAAATGGGTGCTGATTTGCAACCTGAATCCGGGTGGTCCGTTCGGAGGCAGTGCGGCGCAATATTTTGTAGGGACATTTGACGGAAAGAAATTTACCAATGAATCGCCAACACGGACCAAATGGCTGGATTGGGGAAAAGATAATTACGCAACCGTAACATGGAGCAACGCGCCGGATAATCGCTGCATCGCTTTGGGCTGGATGAGTAACTGGCAGTATCAGGCCGTGTTGCCTACTTCTCAGTATCGCGGAAGCAATACCATCGCACGTGACCTGACTCTTTACAAAGAGGACGGCGATTATTTCCTGAAGTCGGCTCCCTCTCCCGAAATTGAGTCTGCACGTGGCGAAAAGGTTTCTGTCCCTGCGTTTAAGGTGAGCGATACTTACGAGGTTAGCAGCCTATTGGATAACAATGAGGGGGCATACGAAATAGAAATGACTATCAAAAATTCCGGAGCTTCAAAGATTGTATTCAGTCTGCTGAATGACAAAGGCGAAAAGGTCTATATGTACTATAATATCCCGATGAAACAGTTTGTGATGGATCGCAGCGAAAGCGGACAGACTGATTTCAGCAAGGATTTTCCGGCAATAACGGTAGCTCCCGTATCGGATGCCGATAATATCCGGCTTCGCCTGTTCCTCGACAAATCCAGTATCGAAGCCTTTGGCGATGATGGAAAATATGTTATGACCAACCGTGTTTTTCCCAGTGCTCCTTACAACCGTATTCAATTCGAATCGGTACGTGGAAGCTTCACGGTAAAGTCGTTGCATATTTATACCTTGAAATGAGAGAAGTCCTAATTCTCATCAACTGGCCAAGAGACGCATCTATTCCATGTTGGATATGCGTCTCTTCCAAACACTTTTTTTATCTTTGCAGACGTATAAATCATAAAGAAATACGATGTTTAAGCTATTCTGCATAATTTGTTTTATTGGGATAAGTTGGGGAGTGCCGGCACAATCGATGCCGAAGGATTCGATTACAGGATGGGAGAATGTTCCGTTTCGTGTAGCCCAATTCCGCACGACACCGGCTTATCAGATTGTGAAAAGTGGAGTGCCGTTGATGCTCTCAAGCGCGTTGGCTTTGTCGGTTGACAAGCAGATCCAACGGACACGAGATACTCATATCTCCGGATTTTCCAATGAGTTCGACAATTATCTTCAGTATGCTCCGGCAGCTGCAATGCTTGGCATGAAGCTGGCCGGTGTGAAGGGCCGAAGTACTTGGTGGGAGATGATTACAGCCGACGCCCTTTCTGTGGTTGCCATGGCCGGTGTGGTCAATGGCTTGAAATATACCGTTAAGCGTGAACGTCCGGATGGAAGCACGCACAATTCTTTCCCTTCTGGGCATACCGCGACGGCTTTTATGGCAGCTACGATGCTTTATAAAGAATATGGTGAGATTAGTCCGTGGATTGGTATCGGCGCCTATACTTCTTCCACGTTAGTAGCGGTCGGCCGGATGATGAACAACCGGCATTGGCTTTCCGATGTGCTTGCCGGTGCGGGTATCGGTATTATGTCTACCGAATTAGGCTATTTTTTGTCGGACCTGATTTTTAAGAAGAAACCTGTCCAAGATGTTTTAGGACCAAGTTCGGATTATCGCGATATTCCTTCTTATATAGAATACTCGGTAGGATATAGCTGCCTTTTCCCTTCCGAGTTTCGGGTGAATGGGATGAATGTCCGTGCGTATGGCGGAGTCAATACGGCTATTTCCGGCGCCTATTATCTGAATAACGGTTGGGGCGTGGGAATGCAGGCCAATATCCAGTCTGCTAATCTGACCCATCAGCAAGGTGTAGTAGGCTGTACTTCGTTCAGTGTCGGTCCCGGATATTCCAAACTCCTTTTGCCACGTCTGTTTTGGAACTCCCAGCTTCAGGTTGGTTATGTCAATTTGCTTTATAATCAAGAAAGCCAGCATAAAGGGGTATCGGGAATGATAGGTACTTCCTTGATAGGGCAACTGACCCCGACATTGGGTTTGCGCCTTTACGCCGACTATATGTACACCAGCCTTCCGTTCTTTGATTCCGGCAAACGGCTGAACTATATGAATACGGGAATCGCTGTTTCGGCGTTGTTTTGAGTTGATGAGGTTATAAGTTGATGAGGTTATGAGTTTTTTAGTTTCTTAGTTTTTCAGTTTATGAGTTGTGTGTAAATTTGGAGCTTGTCTCCTTGTTCCCTTGTCCTCTTTTGTATGCGGAAAGTTATTTTGTACATAATACTATTGAATCTCACGATGGGGTGCTCTACCAAGTATGAGCGAATAGCCGGACATTTCGTTGAGAAAGCCGAACAGACGGCCAAGTCCGACTTGCGGGCGGCTTATGCCCTGTTGGATAGTGTCCGCTATCCGGAGGTTTTGCAGGGGGATATGGTGGCGCGTTATTGCTTGCTGGGAGGTATGCATTCCGAATACCTGCCTACGCCATTGCCTATTATCGATGATTAGGATAGAGCCTAGTTATATCTGAACGAACATGGGCCGGCCGCGGAGCAAATCCGGATCGGCAGGTATTATGGGCTGGCTTTGATGCATGAAGGACTATTGGAACCGGCATTGAGCGTATTTTCGAAGATGCGGGATAAAAGCCTTGCGCTAAAAGACTATGCTTCTGCGGCATGGTCATGCAGCTATATGGGGGATATTTCTCATCAGATAGCCGATTATGCCTTGTCGAAAACCTATTACCTGCAAGCAGCCGCTTATTTTCAACACAGCGAGGACAAGAGGCATTGGGGGTTGACACTGAAGAACGTAGGGCGGGAGTATGCCGCGTTGGATTCTTTCGGCTTGGCTCTCGAGTATATGCTGCGGGCGGACTCTGTAATCCGGATGGTGGGGGATTCCGCAGACTGGTCTACCATTTATAATGGCATAGGAAATGTGTATTTTCGAAGTGGCAGGTACGATTTAGCCAAATCTTATTTTTATAAGTCCATCGCTTATGAACCGGATAATTCCGCTCCTACCTATTGTGCTTTAGGTAGACTTTATTTGCAATTAGATAGTTTGGAGCAAGCGGCTATGTGCTTCCGGGAGGCCCAGGCACCTACTTTAAATCCGGCTACACATACGGATTTGTTATATCATTATTCTTTATTGGAAGAGAAAAAAGGGGATATAGCATCTGCCTTATCCTATATGCGGCAATATGTGGATTCCTCGGAGGCCGATGTGCTGGCCATGAAGCATACCAACCTGATTCAGGCCCAAACCTTGTTCGACCGCAAGCAGATGGCCCAGGAAAATGTACTTTTACAAAAGGGAAAAATACTTCTGCGGAGGCTGCTGATCGGCTCTTTGTTGGGAATATTGCTAATTATCGTATTCTATCAGCATCGGATGAATCAGAAGAACCTGCGGATTATGCGGCAGGCGACGGAGTTGTACGAAAGCCGGAATAACCTGCATCGGCAGGAATTAGCCTTGAAGCAGCTGGCCGGTCAGTTGGAGGCCCATCAGCAGTATAGCCGGGAGCAACTGATGCAGAAACAACGGGAGTACGAGCAAAAGGCGGACGAGGTGATTCGGCTGCGCGAGCTGTACACCCGGCAGCGGACAGTTGTTTTGACCGATTCTGCATTGTATAAAAAAATAAAGAAGTTGGCCACATCCGCTAAAGTCGGTCGGGAAGAGCTGCTGGCGGATAAAGAGTGGAATGCCCTCTATCGGCTTGTCGATTCGGTGTGCCCTCCATTATCGGGCGTGCTGGATGCCGCCGGCATCACCCCCACCGAAAAGAAGTATTGCTACCTGGCTTTCTTCCGGTTGGATGCCAAGCAAGAGGCCATTCTGCTTCACGTCAGTGCCGATACCCCGCATAAAAACCATACCCGGATCCGGCAAAAGCTGCATATTGCCGGTTCGGGAGGCACTTTGTACGACTATTTCATGCAATTGTACTAACTCTTTGTCCCTTTGAGGTTTATCATCTTCCTTTGTCCTGAACTTTATTTGTAACTAATTGATTTTCAGAAGTGGCTTGTCCCAAGAAAAAAGGAATCACTGCTTTTTTCTTGGGACAAAAGGCATTTCCTTTGTCGCGAAATTTTAAATGCGAAGCAGATGAAAAGTTTTTGATAGGTAGAATGCGCGGAAGCCTTACATAAGAGTTTGTGGAAGATTGGGAAAATTGTGAATTTAATAATATTTTTGATGACAGAGTAGGGGTATTTCACACCTGTTTTGTCTTATAGGAAATCAAATAAAAGAGGTATGAAAAAAACATTTATTTTATGGCTTGGTATGGCTTTTTTAGGAGCATGTTGTGGATTAACATCCTGTTCTGACGACAATGAATGCATGGAGTCTGATACTTATTATTCATTAGCAAATGCACGCTATTCATACACGTCAGAATCAGGCATCCATGAGGAATTCTATTTTTGGGGTGACCAATCGGTTTTTAGTTATAATTATCGACCGGAAGGAGGAGGCGGATACATAACAGAGGGCATTCCTTATAAATTCGTTTATCCTTACATCTTCTTTGATAAAGACTATGAATCCCGTATGGATGTAAAGATGTTTCGTTTTACGAGCCCGATAGAATTGGAAGTTACTCGTCGTGATGGCAGCATAGTTTATTTCCGTGGAGGTTCTGGGTGGGATCCGGAGATGGAGGATTCTTATATGGAGTCATTGAGAAAATGATGAATTATAATAATTTCTTATGACAGAGTAGGGGTATTTTGCTCCTACTTTGTCTTATGAGAAAGTTGAACTAAAAATTGTATTGTTATGAAGAAATATTTTTTCTTTTTGTTATTGTTTTCAACGCTTTCTGCTTTTGCTCAAAAGGCAGAGATTCGGAGTGGAGTTATTGGTGGAGTGTCTATGAACTGGTTACATTCCGATTATTATCCAACGACAAGGGTATTTCTGATACCGGATAAGAGTGTCTCATTCCATGTAGGCTATCAATTTCAATTTGATTTTCAAAAACCATGGGGAATTGATGCCGCTTTATTGTATGGTCAAAGACGATGCAAAGTCAACGAGGGGTATGGGGCAGTTTCCAATAAGCAGGATAAATTGCCCGGAAACTATTTGGCATTGAATGGAGTGTTTAATTACCGGGTCATTCCGAATTTGAAGTTAGGTGTAGGTGTTGAGCCAACCTTTTATTTTAAGAATCATGATGTGGCTGAGTTTCCGGTGAAAGCTGCCTTTGATGCTCCTCTTGTGGTGAAAGCCGCCTATTCGTTCAAATACTTTGATGTGGCATTGTCTTATAAATACGGATTCTGTAATGTGATGAAAAATATTCCATCCATCAATAAGAGTGTAACAAGAGATGTTCAGCTTTCTATTTTCGTGCCTATATTTCATCATTGATAGGAAAGAATTTTCGTAACAAAGTCGAACTAAAAATTATGTAGTTATGAAAAAATTGTTATTCTTTTTATGTTTGTTTTTTGCAATCTCTGTTTCGGCTCAAAAGCTGGAACACGGAGCATTGATAGGTGGAAGTATAGGATTTCCTATACAGGATAAAGGGGAGAGTGTTACTCCACCATCGGATAATATGAGTTATAATCACGATTTGAAAGGCGGAGGTCTGCTGGGATATCGTTTTCGATTTTTGCCCGTCAGCAAATCATTCTTTGATGTAGATGTAACGATGGGATTTCAGGGAATGAGTACATATAAATACTCTCCTTATTACGAAAGTGACGGGAATGGAAACTTTGCTACGGGGAAAGATGGTAAGAGTTTCAGTGAGTTTATTATGCCCATCTCCCTTTCCGCCAGCTGGAACTATAAGTTTACCGATAAGTTTCATGCCGGACTGGGTATTGCTCCGACATTGTATGTACAACCGCAAGCTGTATTTGATTTGGCGGTCTTGGCCAAAATCGGTTATCGGGTAAGCAAGCATTGCGAGTTAGGATTGACCTACCAATATGGGTGTTTAGACGTGATGAAACATTTTAACGAAGGCCCTGCGTTAGGTCGGCGTGGGCATTTCTCCGACTTGATGCTTTCAGTCTATATTCCGTTTGTGATAAAGTAGTATAGAGGTGCAAAAAGCACGCACATCATTTGGAATACAGGCGAAGTCGAAGAATCTCTCACTTTTTTAATCGAGTGGGAGATTCCTCGACTTCGCTCTTTTAGGGCTCACATATCCAACCTCACGTAAGGCATATTTGTGGGGGCTGTTATTTTTTTCGTACATTTGCATAAACTAAGGATTATATGAGTGAGAACCAAAATATTGAATGGAAAGAAAACTGGCGGGACGAATACCTGAAATGGATATGCGGCTTCGCCAATGCCGCAGGCGGCAAGATATATATCGGCACGGATGACAACGGCAAGGTGGTCGGCGTTGCCGATGCCAAGAAGCTGCTGGAGGACATACCGAACAAGGTGCGTGATGTGCTGGGCATCATGGTCGATGTGAACCTGCTGGAAG
>URGO01000013.1 GCA_900547435.1 uncultured Parabacteroides sp. | reverse complement strand
GAAGGAATATCTGACAGAGAACGGACTGCAGGAACTCAGGGTGCAGCCGTTGGAGGATGCAAAGCATATTTTTTCCCACAGAGAATGGCATATGAAGGGGTACCTCATCCGGGTCGATGAACTCGCGCCGAAGAAGGTGGGACCGGATTCTGCGGACTGGATCTATATTGAACCCCGGGAGACGCAAGACAGATATCCCATTCCTTCTGCATTTGCAGCTTATGCGAAGGGACTGAGCATGCAGCTTGGGATACCTCGAACTATGTTTTAATATGAAGAAAGGACAGCAATCATGAAATTACTTTCCATAGCAATTCCCTGTTATAATTCTGAAAAGTATATGAGAAAATGTATTGACTCCCTGTTAGTCGGAGGGGAGGATGTGGAGATTCTGATCGTTGATGACGGATCTACTAAGGATCGCACTGCGGAGATCGCAGATGAATATGAAGCACAGTTTCCTACGATCGTCCGCGCGATCCACAAGGAGAACGGTGGACACGGTTCTGCAGTGAATACCGGAATTGCCAATGCTACTGGATTATATTTTAAGGTGGTGGACAGTGATGACTGGGTGAAGCAGGATGCCTATTTTAAGATCCTGGACACTCTGCGAGAGCTGGCAGGAGGCGGTCAGGCACTGGACATGCTGATCAGCAACTATGTCTATGAGAAGGAAGGCGAGCGTCGCAAGAAAGTCATTCAGTACCGTCATATTCTGCCGGTAGAGAAGATGTTCACCTGGGCGGACTGCCATCATTTTATCAAGGGACATTACATACTGATGCACTCTGTGATCTTCCGTACGAAGCTGCTTCAGGAATGCGGACTGAAGCTTCCGGAGCATACTTTCTATGTGGACAATCTGTATGTGTTTGAACCGTTACCTTATGTGAAAAATATGTATTATCTGGATGTGAATTTCTACAGATATTATATAGGAAGACAGGATCAGTCGGTGAATGAGACCGTGATGATCTCCCGCATCGACCAGCAGATCCGAGTGACGAAGCTGATGATTGATTATCTGGTGGGCAGAAAGTCGGAACTGGTGAAAAACCGACGTCTGTACCAGTACATGCGCAACTATCTGGAGATCATCATGACAGTATCTTCCGTACTGTTGATCCGCTCCGGTACCACAGAACATCTGGAGAAAAAGAAAGAACTGTGGGAGTACCTGAAAGGAAAAGACAAACGCCTGTATCTGTGGATGCGTAACGGCATTATGGGTGGTACCATGAACCTGCCCGGAAGAGGCGGACGGAAGATTTCGGTAGAGGGATATAAGATCTGCCAGAAATTGTTCGGATTTAATTAGAACGGAATTATTTCCTGGAAGCTAGGAATAATTTTAAAAGTCTGAGAGCATAGTCACGTTCTCTCTGTTCGGAATTGTTTAACATAGTCAAAATAGCGGATACTTCGGCGGTTTGCCCGGGGTATCCGTTTTCGTTGTTTTCTTTTCCGTAAATCCATATTACCTTTCCCCTCAATGCACGGCATAAAATAAAGGGGGTATAAGTTCCTTTTATGGAAGATATTACCGGAAGCTATATTTTATCAGGACCGGATTGTCATCGGGGCCTAAGCCTTCAACCAGATTTTCATCCACCAAATCTTCGGCTTGTTTATACGTATAGAAAGATTTTTGGTCTGTTGAAAGAATAAGCGGATCGAATTTCTTCAGGCTCAAAGCCGGTGTGTCGGTACATACCAATTGCGCATCAGCATAGAGTGTTTTGTCTTTCTTGTCGTAAATCAGCAGGCGGGTATCTGCTTCATCCAATTTTCTATGAGGTACCGCCACCGTATAAGGCACAAACAGGAAATCCTCCAGTTCCACGAAGTTGGAAAGTTGCATCCGTGGACCGTCGATAGGCTTTTTAGGGGTATAATCAGCTACTATTTCCAGTTCCTCGAACTGGTATTTATAGCCATTCAGGTTAAACACATAAGCAGGTGTTAGTTTTTTATTAGAGTAAGCATAAACCGTATCATTGAAATAATGATATAGATAGGTCTTGCCTTTCAGCGGATAAATATAGGTTTCACCCAGAAAGCCTTCCATTCCCATCGTCCGCTCCCGGAAACTGAGCGTATCCATCTGCTGGGTCTCCAAATCACAAACGAATAAATCCGGCTTCACGCTATTGTTCATGGAAGTATAGAGCAATTCGTTATCGACAAAGGCTATCTTGTTGAGCGAATAGTCCTGAGGTAAGCCAAACGATTTCAATACATTCCCTTCATAATCAAGCACCAGTGTCTTGCGCCCGAAATAATCCAGGACAAAGAGGCGTTTCTCTTTCCCATCAACCAGAATCTGCTGGGGAGCCACATACTCTTCCGGTCCCTGTCCGACTTTCCCTATTTTCCCGATAAACTTTCCGTCTTTTCCGAATTTGTAGATTTGTTTATCCGATACAATCCAAAGGAAATCCCGGTCTACCAATTGTTCTACCTTACTGAGCAGGCATGAGTCAGAAGTTTCCAGAGGAATTACCTCTACCGAACCGCCTAAACTTTCCACCGGGACCTCCTCACGCACCGGCGAAGATTTAATCTCCACATTTATTGTCGGAATCTCAGATACCGAGTCGGTACACCCGGCAAGCAGAAGAGATACACTCAAATAACTTATTATTTTTTTCATCGTATTTGTATGTTAGAATTATCGGGGACAAATTTGCAAAAAATTTTTTGAAAAAAACATTTGTTTGTATTCGCGGTGGTAAAGTTCAAATTTAGAAGGAAGTAAATAGACTTTTTCAAAAAAAGGAAAAGCCATTATCTCTACTACGCTTTCGAGATAATGGCTTTTAGATTAGAAATATTAAAGGAAAACTCCTTAAACTTGTTCGATACAAAAATAGAATGATGATATTACAACGGTATGA
Organism: uncultured Parabacteroides sp.; assembly: GCA_900547435.1. Classification (GTDB taxonomy): domain Bacteria; phylum Bacteroidota; class Bacteroidia; order Bacteroidales; family Tannerellaceae; genus Parabacteroides. The sequence continues at coordinate 30,868 of URGO01000013.1, read as the reverse complement.
CAATGGGATGTCTTTTCTGTCTCATTATTTGCAAATCCGGCATCCTTCGCATTTTGCCAATTCTCCACGGAAACGTTTTTCCACCAGCCGATGGAGGCGATCCCGAAGTGCGTCCAGACGGATTTGCTCAATGACATCAGCCGTAAATGCCACACTCAGCAACATACGGGCTTCTTCCTGTGGAATACCTCTACTTTGCATATAGAAAAGAGCCGCATCATCCAGCTGGCCGGTTGTCATTCCGTGCGAACACTTCACATCATCCGCATAGATTTCCAATTGCGGTTTGCTATACATCCGGCACTCTCGTGTCCCGCAAAGATTGCGGTTTGTCTGATAAGCCGAAGTCTTTTCCGCCCCTTCTTTTACCAGGATACGTCCACTGAATGCACCGATAGCATGATCGTTCAATACATTCTTGAAAAGTTCATTGCAAGTACAGTTCGGTACATTATGTGATACCAATGAATAAGTATCCAGTTGTTGCTCTCTATCAAGTACGGACATGCCGGATAATGTTATAGCAGCCCCCTCGCCATCCAATGACACCTGATAATTGTTGCGGGTCAGTCCGTTTGTAAGCGTAATGCCATTGACCACTACATTCGAGTTGCCGGCCTGTCTGACAAACAAAGAAGAAAAGCGCGAAGTGGATACGCTGCTCTCTTCAAGGTCATAATAATCCACACGGGCATTCTCTTCTGCAAATATCTCGATTACCTGGTTGGCAAGGAATTTAACATCATCTATGCTATGGTCGCACACCAAAAGCTTCGCTTCGGCATCCTTTTCGACTATAAAAAGCAATCGGCGATTAGCCATTGTGTCTACATCACTACGGAATATGTTGACCAGCTGCACCGGCCTTTCCACGACCACGCCACGAGGAACATAAAAGACAAAACCATCTTGTACCAGCATCGTATTCAAAGCGACAAGAGCATTGTCTTCCATTGAAGCCCCATGTCCATAATAACGTGCGGCAACCTCTGGGTACAGACGTGCAAATTCTTTTAATCCTCCGGCATATACCCCCTCTGGTAAGTGTGCTTTGGGCAACTCTTTGTCGTAAAACATATCATTGACCACAAAGTAAAGCGAGGTACTCAGGTTAGGAACATCACACCGAAACACATCATAGGGATTAACCGGTATGTCTAACCGATTCAGGTTCAATCCATAGTCCGGGGCGAAAGCTTTTGCCACATCGGTATATTTATAGTTTTCACCTTTCAATGAAGGAAAGCCTAAACGTTCAAAATGTGCAAAAGCTTCAGCACGCAAGGCATTCAAGACCGAAACACTCTTTCGGCAAATCAGGTCTTCATATTGGGTAAAGAGATCTATGTATTGTTGTTCAGCTTTCATAACTACTCAAATTCCTTCTTAATCCAATCGTAGCCGCGTTCTTCCAGCTCAAGGGCGAGTTCCGGTCCGGCGGTCTTCACGATTCTACCTTTATATAATACATGTACGATGTCTGGCTTGATGTAATCCAGGAGACGCTGGTAGTGCGTGATGACGATGGTCGCATTGTCGGCACGCTTCAGTTTGTTCACGCCGCTGGCCACGATACGGAGGGCATCGATGTCCAATCCGGAGTCGGTTTCATCCAGGATGGAGAGCTTCGGTTCGAGCATGGCCATCTGGAAGATCTCGTTGCGTTTCTTCTCGCCGCCGGAGAATCCTTCGTTCACACTACGGCTCGCCAATTTATTGTCCAACTCGACGATGGCCCGTTTCTCGCGCATCAGCTTCAGGAAATCCGTGGCCGAAACGGGCGGAAGGCCCTTGTATTCGCGATGGGCATTCACCGCCGCGCGCATGAAGTTCACCATGCTCACGCCCGGAATTTCGACTGGGTATTGGAAACTCAGGAAGATACCTTCGCGGCTACGGTCTTCGGGCGAGAGCGCGAGCAGGTCTTTGCCGTTGAACGTCACTTCGCCTTCCGTCACCGTAAAGGCCGGATTGCCTACCAACACGCTGCTAAGCGTGCTTTTTCCCGAGCCGTTCGGCCCCATGATGGCATGCACCTCGCCCGCTTTCACCGAGAGGTTGATGCCTTTCAATATCTCCTTGCCATTGATGCTGGCATGTAAGTTCTTTATCTCTAACATACTATTCTTTACCTATATTGTTTTTGTCCTTTTATTTCTTTATTTCTACGGATATAACATCCGTTCGTTCAATCGCCGGTCGAGACTTTCATCCCACCTATCCAGCAAAAATTCAAAGAGGCCGCCCACGCTGTGCAAATCCCGCTCGGAGAAGTGCATCGGGAACGTCAGCTTCACGCCCAGGCTCAACCCGTGGTAAAGGCCCTTATCCCTCAACCGGAAGCTCGTACCGTCGTTCCCGTTGGCTTCGATGCGGGTATGCGAATCGATGCCGACGCCCAACTCATAGCGCACCACGAGCGCGACCGACGAAAACAGATACACATCGACACCCACCGAGGGCACAAACGCCACGCGCGGATTGACCGTCGTCTGCCGGACCACGACCGATTGTCCGCCCGATTCCCAGCCCGATACGCGTTCCTCGCGCCGGTCACCCCAGTTGAACTGCCATGCGGCGCCCACGTGGGGCTGCACGATCCACGTGTCCGGGGCGAAATAACGCCGCGCGCCTACCGAGATGCCTTCCATCGTCCGGTCCGTCTGCCCATAATCCAATACCGTTTTCACGTATCCTGCTTGGATGCTCCATTTCTTCGGGAAGAAATATTCGCCGCGCACCGCGTGCCACGAACCTCGTCCCGTCGATACCTGCTGCGGATTTTCCTGCAAGAGCGGCTTGACCATCACGCCGCCTGTGTATTCCAATCCCCAACGCGCGCTGCCTTCGTCGTCGCCCGTGTAGAACTGCGCCTGCAATCCGGCCAGCGGGCAAAGCGCCAAAAGGCAGCCCCAAATCCATCTGTTTCGCTTCGCTCTCATATAATCTTCTTTTTAGTTCCTAAACTTCCCTTTTTCAGCTTGACGATTTGCCCGCTGCGCCGCCGGGAAGGGATTGCTGTGCTACAAGCAAACACCCGGTAACCGCGTATTTGAGCGCGGTACTACAAACAAACACCTGGTGACCGCGTATTTGTTCGCTATACCAAGACCAAACGCATGGTGACCGCACGTTTGATTATAACTTCGCCCAGGCTTCATCCGACGCTCCCCTCCAAGGAGATACTGAGGAGCTTCTGCGCCTCAACGGCAAATTCCATCGGGAGCTTGTTCATCACCTCGCGGGCATAGCCGTTGACGATAAGCCCCACGGCTTCTTCGGTCGAGATGCCGCGCTGCTGGCAATAAAAGAGCTGTTCTTCGCTGATTTTGCTGGTTGTCGCTTCGTGTTCCACTACGGCCGTTTCGTTCTGTATGTCAGCGTAAGGGAACGTGTGTGCGCCACAAGTCGAACTAAGCAGGAGACTATCACATTGGCTGTGGTTGCGTGCGCCTTCCGCACGAGGCGAAACCTTTACCAATCCGCGATAGCTGTTCTGGCTGTGCCCGGCGGAAATGCCTTTCGAAACAATTGTACTGCGTGTATTTTTCCCTAAATGAATCATCTTGGTGCCCGTATCCGCCTGTTGGTAATTGTTTGTTACGGCCACGGAATAGAACTCGCCGACGGAATTATCGCCCGCGAGGATGCAACTCGGATATTTCCAGGTGATGGCAGAACCGGTTTCTACCTGCGTCCACGAAATCTTGCTGCCTTCACCCTTGCAGAGGCCACGCTTTGTGACGAAATTGTAGATGCCGCCCTTGCCCTCCTTGTCGCCTGGATACCAGTTCTGCACGGTCGAGTATTTCACCTCGGCATGGTCGTGGGCGATGATTTCGACGATGGCGGCATGGAGCTGGTTCTCGTCGCGCATCGGTGCGGTACATCCTTCGAGGTACGAGACATATGATTCATCATCTGCCACGATGAGTGTCCGCTCGAACTGCCCCGTATTCTGTGCATTGATGCGGAAATAGGTTGAAAGCTCCATGGGGCAACGCACGCCCTTCGGGATATAAATAAACGAACCATCGGAAAAGACCGCCGAGTTGAGTGCCGCAAAGAAGTTATCGCGATAGCTTACGACGCTCCCCAAATACTTCTGTACCAAATCCGGATGATGCTGTACCGCCTCGCTGAAGGAGCAGAAGATGATACCTTTCTCCGCCAGGTTCTCTTTGAAGGTCGTCTTGACAGAGACGCTGTCCATCACCGCATCGACCGCCATACCGCTCAGCACCTTCTGTTCTTCCAGCGGAATACCCAACTTGTCGAACGTCTTGAGCAATTCGGGATCTACTTCGTCCATGCTTTTCGGTCCCTCTTTCTTTTTAGGGGCGGCATAATAAATAATATCTTGATAGTCGATAGGCGGGATCTTGAGGAGTGCCCAATTCGGCATCTCCAAGGTTTGCCAATAGCGGAAAGCCTTGAGGCGGAAATCCAACAACCACTCCGGTTCTTGTTTCTTTGCCGAGATGAGGCGGATGGTTTCTTCGTCCAATCCCCGATGGATAACATCGGTATCTATATCCGTCACGAATCCGTACTTATAGTCGCCTTTCGTGACTTCGTCCAATACATTCTTTGAATCCTGCATATACATTAATATATTATATAGGTTATGCATTGACCAATAAACAGAACTATGGAATGATGGTTTTATCCACACGTTCCTTTGTCCATTCGTCTACTTGCATTTTACTAAACAAGTTTGTAGGGAAAATGGTTGGGACAATCTCCTTAATAGAATAATAAAATTTTGATTCCACTTTTGCTTCACGAGGTATCAGCAGCGAACCTCGGTCAATATATTCCATGACATTCAATGTCAAACTCAAGAAGAACATCATAAACATCAGTCCGAACAAACCTCCTAATAAATGATTTAGGATACTTAACGGTGTAACCCCAATCAATTTACTCATAGCGTCACCTACCAATTTAAGTACCCCGATGATAAGCATAAAGCCTAACAAATAACTGAGAACGGTTACTCCATATTCAGGAAGCCAATCCAACTGCAGAATATACCCGCGCAACCAGTCGGCCACTTGGGCACAACAGAATATTGCGGCTACCAAGGCTATAAGCGAAACAACCTGTCTGATAACTCCATCAAACAGGCCTTTCACCAATCCCAATCCTGCCAAGCAAAGCAAGAGTATGTCTAACCAATTCATCTTTCAAAATGAAAAACCAAGAATGAAGAATTTTAATTCTTCATTCTTAATTTATAACGTTTTCTTGACTTCTGTTTCTTCGTAAGCTTCAATCACATCACCAACTTGAATATCATTGAAGTTCGCAATATTCAAACCGCAGTCCTGTCCGGCAACAACTTCTTTGGCATCATCTTTGAAGCGTTTCAACGAACCTAATTCACCGGAATAGATTACGATACCATCGCGAATTAGGCGTACTTTATTGGTACGTTTGATTTTACCTTCCTTCACGATACAGCCGGCAACTGTTCCGACTTTCGAGATCTTAAATACTTGCTGTACTTCGACATTAGCCGTAATCTCTTCTTTGATTTCCGGAGAAAGCATACCTTCCATAGCACTTTTTACATCGTTGATGGCATCATAGATGATCGAATACAAACGGATTTCTACACCTTCACGCTCCGCACTGCGACGTGCCAATTGAGAAGGACGAACCTGGAAACCAATGATAATCGCATTTGAAGCCGCAGCCAACGTTACATCCGACTCGGAAATCTGGCCTACAGCTTTATGGATTACGTTTACTTGAATCTCTTCTGTGGAGAGACGAATCAACGAATCAGACAAAGCTTCAACCGAACCATCCACATCGCCTTTTACAATGACATTTAATTCCTGGAAATTACCTACCGCGATGCGGCGCCCAATATCGTCCAATGTCAACATCTTCTGAGTACGTAAGCCTAATTCGCGTTGCAGTTGTTCACGACGGGTAGCAATTTCACGGGCTTCCTGCTCGGTTTCGAGTACATGAAACGTATCGCCGGCCTGTGGTGCGCCGTTCAAACCCAGAATCAATGCCGGCTCGGATGGACCTGCCTGCTGTATACGCTGGTTACGCTCGTTGAACATAGCCTTGATACGTCCATAATGCGTTCCAGCCAGTACAATGTCACCCATTTTCAACGTACCGTTTTCAACTAAGACTGTAGAAACATATCCGCGACCTTTATCCAATGAAGATTCAATGATAGAACCTGTCGCTTTACGTTTCGGATTTGCTTTTAAATCCAACAAATCAGCTTCCAACAATACCTTTTCCAGCAAATCATCTACACCAAGCCCTTTCTTTGCAGAAATTTCCTGGCATTGATATTTACCGCCCCAATCTTCCACTAAATAATTCATATTTGCCAGCTCCTCCTTAATTTTGTCCGGATTCGCATGAGGCTTATCAATCTTATTGATAGCGAACACAATCGGAACTCCTGCTGCAGAAGCATGATTGATGGCTTCGATGGTCTGAGGCATCACCGCATCGTCTGCCGCTACAATAATAATTGCAATATCTGTTACTTTCGCACCACGTGCACGCATAGCCGTAAAAGCTTCGTGTCCCGGGGTATCCAGGAATGTAATGTGGCGGCCGTTGGCCAGGGTTACGTTATATGCTCCGATATGCTGTGTAATACCTCCGGCTTCACCCGCAATAACATTCGCATTACGGATATTATCCAACAAAGATGTCTTTCCATGATCAACGTGTCCCATCACTGTAACAATAGGCGGACGTGGAACCCAATCTTCTTCGTTATCATCTTCCTCTTCCGCTTTGATAGCTTCTACCACGTCAGCACTTACATATTCTGTTTGGAAACCAAACTCTTCGGCTACGATGTTGATTGTTTCAGCATCCAAGCGTTGGTTGATAGATACCATGATACCAATGCTCATACAGGTGGCAATGACCTTTGTAACAGGTACATCCATCATGTTCGCTAAGTCGTTTGCTGTAACGAACTCTGTCAGTTTCAGGATTTTGCTTTCTTTTTCCTCCTGTTCCTGTAATTCGTGCTCACGCTTCTGGATGGCATCTCGCTTATCACGGCGATACTTAGCTCCCTTGTTGGTCTTATTCCCTTTGTTGGTCAAGCGGGCTAAAGTCTCTTTGATTTGTTTTTGTACATCTTCTTCGCTGACTTCCGCTTTCACAGGTTTCTTTAAACGCATCTTACGGTCATCACGATTCCGATCTCGATCTTTCCGGCTACCGTTATTCTGATTAGCTACATTATCTACGTTTACGCGATCTTTCTTGATGCGTTTACGTTTTTTCTTGCCATCAGTTTCATCCGTTTCGGTGCCTTTATTGAGATTTCCACCTTTGGGGATATCTTTACCTGCTTTAAAATTAGACTGTCCCTGACGATTTACACTCAATTTTTCATCGCGTTCTTTGCGTCTTTCTTCTTTGCTTTTCTTTCTCGGACGTGTTGATTGGTTCAACGTGTCCAAATCGATTTTTCCTTTTACTTTTATATTTGACTCAAACTTCGGAGTATTCAATCGGAAAAGCTCGTCACCTTCTTTCTCGTTAGACATCGACGTATCCGCCTTTACAGTCTGACTTTTTACATCTTCCGGAGCGGCTATTTCCGGCTGTTTCTCTTCAGGTTTCACCATATCTACATTATTATCATTTATGTTTTCCTCTATACGTTTTTCTTCAACGGACTTCATATCGGGAGCTTCAGACGTTCCAACGGTTTCTGGCTCCTTATTTGCCTTAGCCGGCTCAAGTTCCGGTTTATGTATGTCCGTTTCTTCCTTTTTCTTATTGTTGTCTAAATCAATATGTCCTTTTGTCACAATCCTTGGACGGAATTCTTCAGGAATTTCGGTTTTAATGACAGCCGGTTCTGCTTCTTTTTTGGAATCCGACGGTTCGTCTTTCTTATGAGATTTAGGCGCCTGTGGGTATTTGGACAGTCCGCCAGGCATGTCTTTACCAAATTCCTTTACGAGCAAAGCATACTGGTCATCATTCAACCGGACATTAGGATTTGCTTCAATTTCAGTAAAACCCTTCCGGTGCAGGAACTCGACTGCAGTGTTGAGTCCTACATTCATTTTTTTTAAAACATCTCTTAATCTTATAGGCATATTAAACTTTGTCGTAAAACTTATTCATTATTATCATCCTCAAACTCGGCAGCCAAGATACGTAACACGTCATCAACTGTCGATTCCTCTAAATCTGCGCGCTCTACCAATTCGTCTCTCGGTATTGCCAATACGTTCTTTGCCGTATAACAACCGATATTCTTCAGCGCGTCAATTACCCATCCGTCTATTTCGTCAGCAAACTCATCCAAATAGATATCTTCTTCGTCTGCTCCATCAATATCACGGAACACATCAATAGCGTATTCGGTCAGCATACAAGCCAACTTAATATTCAATCCACCTTTACCAATCGCTAAAGAGACTTCTTCCGGACGCAAGTAAACTTCAGCCCGTTTTTCTTCTTCGTTCACACGGATAGAAGATATCTTGGCTGGAGCCAATGCCCGTTGAATAAACAAAGAGATATTTGACGTATAATTGATTACGTCAATATTTTCATTTCTCAATTCACGTACGATGCCATGAATACGCGATCCTTTCATTCCAACACAGGCTCCTACAGGATCAATGCGGTCGTCATACGATTCAACGGCTACCTTGGCTCTTTCTCCAGGAATGCGGGCAATGGCGCGAATCGTGATCAATCCATCGTTGATTTCCGGTACTTCCAATTCAAACAGACGTTGTAAGAACATTTTGTCTGTACGGGAGAGGATAATTTTCGGATTGTTATTGAAATTGTCTACACGTAGCACAATCGCCCTAGCTGTTTCACCTTTGCGATAGAAATCACCTGGAATCTGTTCCTGTTTCGGCAATAGCAATTCATTACCTTCATCATCGAGCAGCAACATTTCCTTTTTCCATACCTGATAAACATCGGCAGCAATAATTGTGCCGATTTTATCTTTGTATTTGGCATACAAGCTATCTTTTTGCAATTCAAGAATTTTTGAAGCCAATGTCTGACGCAGATTCAAAATTGCGCGACGACCAAAGTCTGCGAAATTTACCTCATCGGTCAAATCTTCACCTACTTCACAATCCGGATCAATTTGACGGGCATCACTTAACGAAATCTGCAAATTCGCATCTGTTACTTCGTTATCAGCCACAACCTTCCGGTTTCTCCAGATTTCAAAATCTCCTTTTTCCGGATTGATAATCACATCATAATTCTCATCCGTACCGAACATTTTTGCAATAACATTACGGAATGATTCTTCCAACACACTGATCATCGTATCCTTATCGATATTCTTCAACTCCTTGAACTCCGCAAGGGTATCGATCATACTGACTGTTTCCGCTTTCTTGGCCATAATTACTTGAATCTAATTAAATATTTTGTATACTTTATTTCATTATATGTATAAGGCAAATCCTCTTCGATGGTTACTTTTCGTTTCGCTCCTTCCGGTTTCACCTGCTTGGTTACCGTAACAACAAAGCCTTCTTCATTTGCTGATTTCAGCAAGCCGCTCAGCTTTACTCCATTTTTGGTTAGGACTTCCACCTCATTCCCTATATTTTTTTTATATTGTCGAAGTACCTTAAACGGAGAGGTAATACCGGCTGAGCCAACTTCCAGTTCAAAATCTTCCGCGTCTCGATCCAAATGCTCTTCAATGTATCGGCTTAATTCCACACAATCATCTATTGAGACAGCATCATCATTATCGATTTCCACTACAATTATATTACCCGGCTGCACTTCCACGCTCACCAAATAATTGGATGAAGAGGCCAATTTCTCTTCCACTTATTGTTTAATTACACGCTTGTCTATCATACTTCGCTTTGTTTTTATAGTGAACAAGGGAACAAGGCGTCAATAGACGAGGACTTGAATCCTTGTTTTGTATCTTTGTTGTCCTTATATTTTGTCATTTTGACAAAAAGAGGGGACTGTTCGCCCCCTCCTTACTATCTCATCAACGGTTGCAAATATACAAAATAGCCGACAGATTACCAAGAGATAATGGAATATATCTGTTATTTTGTATTTAATATCGGGTTTGAACAAAGAAAAAGCCGTTGCGATTATTCGCAGCGGCTCATCCTCTCCGTAGCGAGACCGAGGATTGAACTCGGGACCTCATGATTATGAATCATGCGCTCTAACCAGCTGAGCTATCTCGCCATCTAATCTTTTGTCCTATCATTTCTGATTGACGCTGCAAAAGTAGGGGTTATTTTTGAACTATGCAAACTTTTAGCAAGTTTTTTTCTCTGTTTTTCTATTCGTATATCCTAATTTATTAATTATGAGATGCTTTTTTAATGAGATTTTTTTGATATTTTCAATTGTTATACTTATATTCGCCCTCAAAATACATACCACATGAAAAAAGAAAAGTTTTCCATTGAGTACATATTTGATAATGTCTCATCGCTCAGCCTTTGGAACCAGTTGTCAACCTCCATGGGATTGTCCGCCTGGTTTGCAGATAAAGTTGCCGTGAAAAACGACGAATACACTTTTACTTGGCATACAGAAGAACAAAAAGCACGTGCTATTATCGTTTTGCCGGAAGTCTGTATCCGTTATCAATGGATTGACGAGTCTGATCCGATCGTTTATTTTGAGTTTTACATTCACACGATGGAATTGACCGGCGTTACAGCCCTGGAAATTACAGACTTTGCCGAACCGGAAGAGAAAGCTGATGCGATTGATCTTTGGGACTCTCAAATCGATACACTCAAACGAACATTAGGAATTTAGGTATGTTTTGCATCTAAAAAGAGGGTACTATCGTTTTTTTGCACTACTTTTGTCCGAAATCTGAAAGGCATGTTGAAAATAAAACGATTATATACCTTTATGTTGCAGACTTTTCTGCCGCTTTTCTTGATGACGTTCGGAATCTGTCTCTTCATTGTGTTGATGCAGTTTTTGTGGCGATACATCGATGATTTGGTAGGAAAAGGATTGGCCATTCCCGTATTGGCCGAGATGTTTTTTTATGCTGCACTTTTCTTGGTTCCGATGGCTCTGCCATTGGCCATATTATTGGCTTCACTGATGACTTTTGGCAATTTGGGAGAACGCCTTGAATTGCTTGCCATGAAATCAGCCGGTGTTTCATTGATTCATATTATGCGTCCGCTTATCATTTTTATTAGTATAATAAGTGTTGGAGCATTTTTTTATCAGAATAATGTAATGCCTATTGCACAAGTCAAATTAAATACTCTTTTACTTTCCATTAAGCAAAAATCACCTGAACTGGAAATTCCAGAAGGTGTTTTTTATAAGGAAATCACCGGTTTTAATGTTTATGTCAAAGAGAAAGACAATCATACAGGTTTGTTGAAAGACTTGATGATTTACGACTATTCGGAAGGATTTAATAACGCACGGGTCATTGTAGCGGATTCTGGGAGATTAAAAACATCGGCGGATAAGCTTTATTTGGTTTTGTCACTTTTTAATGGTGAATCATTTGAAAACCTCCGGGATCAAAGCAAACGAGGTCGGGTTAAATCAGCTGTTCCTTACCGTCGGGAATCATTTGCGACAAAAGATATATTGATTGCATTTGATGCGAATTTCAACCGAATGGATGAATCGTTCATGCAAAACCAATATATAGGAAAAGACCTACAAAGCTTGCAAACTTCTATTGACACGATGACTGTCAGGTTAGATAGCATTCGAAATAATAATGCTAAATTGGCTCTCCGTCAATCTTATCTTCAGCAATTTACCGCATACGAATCAAAAAAAGATACAACTATTCCCGTTTCAAAAATAGATTCACTGGAACTTGTCGCACAAAATATCCATGTTGATGTAGATTCTATTTATAATGCTTTGTCCCCCGGAAAGCAATCGTCTGTGCTGAATAAGGCAAAAACACGGATAGACAACACACGTTCTGAGTTGGTTTTTAAAGCGGCGGCTTTGGGGGATGAGGCCCAACGTATGCGTTTGCACAAAACCGAATGGCATAAAAAGTTTACGTTGTCGGTAGCCTGCATCGTGTTTTTCTTTATTGGTGCCCCATTGGGAGCCATTATTCGTAAAGGGGGATTGGGAATGCCGGTAGTTATCTCCGTATTTCTTTTTATCTTCTATTATATTATTGATACTGTCGGTTACAAAATGGCACGAAACGGAATTTGGGATGCATGGGAAGGCATGTGGTTAAGTACGGCTGTGTTGGCACCATTGGGTGCATTCCTGACCTACAAGGCTGCCAACGATTCCGTGATTCTCAATGCCGATACCTATCTCAATGCTTTAAAGAATTTGATAGGAAAACGGCCGGGGCGCAAAATTGAGAAGAAAGAGGTGATTATTTATGCGCCGGATTATGATGCTTTAATACCTCGCTTGCGTCAATTAGCCGATGATTCGAAACAATATATAAAGAACCATCGCCGGTGGGTAAATTATTTTACCTATTGGAAATCGGGAGGAAAAGACACGACCGCCGAATCATTGGCAGGAGAAATGGAGTCTATTATCGAAGAGCTTTGTAATTCGGATCAGAATCTGCTTTTAAATAAGTTGATGGATTTCCCTATCATCGGAAGTTATCATCAGCTTAATGCCAATATCAGTCCGCGTGTCGCCCAAATTATCGGGTTTATTTTTCCTATTGGCATCCCCATTTATCTGCTTGCTGTCTATCAACGCAAATTATTGTTGCAGGACATTAAAACCGTGCAAAAAGTAAGCGATGAGACGCTTGCAATTATTTTTTCATTACATTTGTCTACACATACAGAATAATACGATTCAACTATGAGTGATTACAAATTAAACACGATTGAAGAGGCTATCGAAGATTTCCGCGAAGGGAAGTTCGTTATTGTAGTTGATGACGAAGATCGGGAGAATGAAGGCGATTTGATTATCGCCGCTGAAAAAGTTACTCCTGAGAAAATCAACTTTATGTTAAAGCACGCCAGAGGAGTGCTCTGCGCACCTATTACCATCTCTCGTTGCGAGGAGCTTAACCTTCCTCATCAGGTATTGAACAACACCTCCGTTTTAGGAACTCCGTTTACGGTAACTATTGACAAATTGGAAGGATGCTCTACCGGAGTTTCGGCAGCCGACCGTGCCGCTACGATCCTGGCTTTGGCAGATCCGGCATCTACTCCGGAGACTTTTGGACGTCCGGGACACATCAACCCGTTGTACGCTCAAGAGAAAGGAGTGCTTCGCCGCGCGGGTCACACCGAAGCCTGTGTTGATATGTGCCGCCTTGCCGGACTTTATCCGGCTGCTGCATTGATGGAAATCATGAGCGATGATGGAACGATGGCGCGTTTACCGGAATTACGCCGCTTTGCGGATGAATATGATATCAAACTTATCTCTATTGCCGATTTGATTGCCTACCGTCTACGGCAAGAATCAATTGTCGAGCAGGGCGAAGAGGTGGATTTGCCAACCGAGTTCGGTCATTTCCGGCTTATCCCATTTCGTCAGAAGAGCAACGGATTGGAACATGTGGCTATTATAAAAGGGGATGTCAAAGGCGACAAACCGGTGCTTGTACGTGTGCATTCTTCGTGTATGACCGGCGACATATTCGGCTCTATGCGTTGCGACTGTGGCGAACAGTTGCATAAGGCCTTGCGTATGATTGAAGAGGAAGGACGAGGGGCCGTTATTTACCTGAATCAGGAGGGACGCGGCATCGGACTGATGGAAAAGATGAAAGCCTACAAATTGCAGGAAGACGGCATGGATACCATCGAAGCAAATCTATGTTTAGGCCATCAGGCTGACGAGCGTGATTACGGGGTTGGTGCTCAGATTCTCCGTCATATCGGAATTACCAAGATGCGACTGATGACCAATAATCCGGTTAAACGTGTGGGATTAGAGGCTTATGGACTTTCTGTAGTAGAAAATGTTCCCATCGAAGTAACACCTAATCCGTACAACGAGTTTTATCTGAAAACAAAAAAAGATCGTATGGGGCATACGTTGCACAATGTAAAATAAAACATATATGGAAACATCTTTAAGATTACAAAGATTGTCACCGTCTGAGACGCTGGCAATGTCACAAAAAAGCAGTGAATTAAAAGCTCAAGGCATTGATGTGATTAACTTGAGCGTAGGAGAACCGGATTTTGATACGCCTGACCATATCAAGGAGGCCGCCAAGAAAGCTATTGATGAGAATTATTCTCGTTACTCACCTGTAGCCGGATATCCGGCTTTGCGCAATGCCATTGTTGCCAAATTGAAAAAAGAAAATGGATTGGATTATACCGCTGCTCAGATATCTTGCGCTAACGGGGCCAAGCAATCTGTCTGCAATACGATTATGGCATTGGTCAATGCCGGTGATGAAGTCATCATTCCTGCACCTTATTGGGTAAGTTATCCGGAAATGGTGAAGCTGGCCGATGGAACACCGGTATCTATCTATGCCGGTATCGAGCAGGATTTCAAGATTACGCCGGAACAATTGGAGAAAGCAATCACTCCGAAAACCAAATTGCTTATTCTCTGTTCTCCTTCCAATCCGACCGGTTCGGTATATAGTCGTGATGAATTGAAGGGGTTGGCAGATGTGTTGGCGCAGCATCCGCAAGTATATGTTATTGCCGACGAAATATACGAACACATCAACTATGTCGGAAAACATGAAAGTATCGCCCAATTTGAGACAATCCGTGATCGCGTAGTCATTGTTAATGGTGTGTCCAAAGCTTATGCCATGACCGGTTGGCGAATCGGATTCATTGCGGGTCCCGAATGGATTGTCAAAGCCGTAAACAAACTACAAGGTCAATACACATCCGGACCTTGCTCGGTTTCACAAAAAGCTGCCGAAGCTGCCTATACCGGAACGCAAGAACCGGTTGAAGCCATGCGTCAGGCATTCCAGCGTCGTCGCGACCTGATTGTGCGCTTGGCTAAAGAAATTCCGGGTTTCGAAGTCAATATGCCGGAAGGAGCTTTCTATCTTTTCCCGAAATGCAGTTCCTATTTCGGAAAGAAAGACGGTGATCGTCAAATCAACAGTGCGGCTGATATGGCTATGTACTTGCTTGAAGTAGCTCACGTAGCCTGCGTTGGAGGAGGGGCTTTCGGTGCTCCGGACTGCATTCGCATGAGTTATGCTACTTCTGATGAAAATATCATCGAAGCTATGCGCCGTATCAAAGAGGCATTGGCGAAATTACAATAAACTGAAATCTTGTAGAGACGCAAAATCTTGCGTCTCTATATTTTTATCTACTTCGTTTTATTCCGCTTTTTCAAAAATACTGAAATTGACCGCCCCATAGACCCGATGCTGGCTGAAGAGGGGAAGATTTGAGAAATCACAGGCGGCAGGATGTTCCATCACGAAGATACCTCCAGGACGCAACAGGTTTCTTTCTAATACCAACCCGGGTATTTCCGGCAATTCTTTAAGCGCGTAGGGAGGGTCGGCAAAGATAAAGTCGAAACTCTCCGATGGTACGGACTGAATATAACGAAACACATCTCCGCGGATCAAATTCAAATCGGACGTTTTCAGTTCTTTGGCTACCTTGGCTATAAAAGAGGCATGAGCGTTGTTCTTTTCTACAGATGTGACTTGCCGACAACCCCGGGATAACAACTCGAACGAAATGCTTCCTGTTCCGGCAAAAAGATCCAGCGCGTCCAACCCTTCAAAGTCAATCAGGTTGGAAAGCACATTGAAAATATTTTCCTTGGCGAAATCCGTTGTTGGTCTCGCACTGAATGAAGAGGGGACATCAAAGCGTCGACGTCCGTATTTACCACTGATTATTCGCATACAAATATAAAGCTATAAGGTCAATCGGCGCCCTTAATATATCCGTGCCCATCAAATAAGCCTCCGAAGGAAGCGCCATCGTGTCAACTTGTTTCAAATAAAGAGACAGGGCCGGCTTCAATTCCCGCAAAACCGCCGCATCTCCTAAAAGATGAATCGGATCATTCAGCGTATTCCAGCGATGTTGCTTCCATACATATAATATATAGTAAAGCATATCATTCAGCGAATGCACTTCGAATGCGTTCAAGAAAAGCAAATGTCCCTGATGGTAACAAGCCAGATCAATTCTTCCCTCCGAAAGTATTCCATAAACTTGTCGAGATAGGCTATGCAAGCTCTTCTCTCGCCACAAGGGGAATAACGCATACAGGTAATGGACGAACACCGGATTCGAGAACGAACGTTGGCAAAACTCATAGGTCTCGTCATCCATGGCATACAAGAGATTTGCCTTTTCATCATTGACTTCGTTTGCCAATACCCGCTTCCCTTCCAATTCTCCGCAATTGAAACGCCAAAGCTCCTGCTTTTCCCGTTCCAAATAAAAGGCCAGCGGGACCAGCGTATAGTCTGCTTGTGTTTGGACTATATAAGTCTCTTTATAGCTCCAAGCCAGGCACTCATGCGCAAAGAAAAATTCTTTCAGCTGCTCGGCGTAAGGACGGGACGACTCCCAGCGTTCCTCACACAGGAAAAAACTCCCTTTTATCGTAGGATTATAACCGGAAAAAGAAAGTCCATCCGGCAAAAGCCGAATGGACACTCTATAATTTTTTGATTCATCCGAAAGGATTTCAGGAATAGGAAACGCCATAAACAATAGATATTATTCCCAGTTACCGGCGTTGTTGTTGATTTCTTCCAAAGAACCAACACGCAAGCCCGGATATTTACCCTGCTTTTCAGCCTTATCCTTCAAGTTGAACTCCAGCTGCGGATCCAAGTCGTTCAGATACTGATCGAACGGAACTTCACAAACGAACACTTTGATTTCGTAGCCTGAACCAGACTTCAAAGTAGCTGTGTCCATATGGAATTCTACCTGCTGCGGAGCTTCCGGCACGTAGCGGATAGCATCTACATCATAATCCTTACCCAGCAAAGTATCCTTGGCCAATACCCAAACGGTATCACGCTTGAAGCCTTTCAAACCTTCTTTTTCTACTTCGCTCCAATTGCCGGTTTTCTCTGCTTTTTCTACAATAGCAACAGCTTTCTTTTCGGTCATACCTTTTTCCAGCTGTTCATCAGTCAATACGCCTTCCTTGATGACGGTAGGCAATTTTTCCTCTTTCAAGAACTTAATCAAGTCGTCAAAGCTTCCTGCGTGAGACTTGTGTACGTTCTTGTACTCAATTTGAACTTTACGAATATCCATCAGACGTGCGATAATCGCTTTGTCGCGAGCGTCCTTGGTATCGTTAAACTCAATCGGACCTGTGATACTCTTGTAACACAAGTAAGCTAGCACCACAATTGCGGCTGCTAATAAAACTTTCAAAGTAACTTTCATGGTTCGTATATATTTTTTGATTTATTTCGTTCGGCAAATTTAAAAAAGAATATTTAATATACTATCTTTGATAGCAAAAATTATTCGAACAAAATGATAAATAATTTCTTAAAAGGGCAAATTCGTCAAAATTTCCCCCATATTCCGACCCAAGACCAGGATTTGGCCATCCAAAAGATAGCCGATTTCCTCTTTTCCACCGACCCGGACTCCCTCCTTTTAGTGAAAGGATATGCCGGAACCGGAAAGACTTCTTTAATCGGGACCTTAGTAAAAACCTTGAATGCATTAAAGCAAAGAACGATTTTACTTGCGCCGACCGGTAGGGCGGCAAAAGTGTTTTCGACTTACGCCGGGCAGAAAGCCTATACGGTTCATAAGCGGATTTACAGGCAAAAAGCCTTTTCCAACGAGCCGACGGGATTCCTTCCTGCGCCAAATCTGCACAAAGATACAATTTTTATTGTAGATGAAGCATCAATGATTACAAATGATAGCGTAGATTCGTACATTTTTGGCTCCGGAAGGCTTTTGGACGACTTGATTCACTTCGTTTATGGCGGAAACGGGTGACGATTGATTATTTTAGGAGACGATGCCCAGCTCCCGCCGGTTATGCAAACCGAGAGCCCGGCGCTGAATCCGGAGGTGTTGCGCGGATATAATCTGCATGTGGAAGAGGTGATGCTCCACCAAGTGGTTCGCCAGCAGGATAATTCGGGAATCCTGTTCAATGCGACCCGTATTCGGGAGGCATTACGCACCCGGCAGGTCGGCTCTTTCCCTAAACTTCGCTTGAAAGGATTTCATGATTTCCGGAAAATCAGTGGAGAAGAGCTTATCGAAGAGATTGACTCGGCCTATCGGAGGGACGGAATGGATGGTACGATGGTCGTTACCCGTTCCAATAAACGGGCTACTATATATAATAATGGTATACGGAATCGGATTTTGTATCGGGAAGAAGAACTTTCTTCGGGAGATAGGCTCATGGTGGCGCGCAATAATTATTATTGGACATCCGGGATGAAGGAAATGGATTTTATCGCCAACGGGGAAATCATCCAAATTGTGAAAGTCCGGCGTACTTACGAAATGTATGGCTTCCGTTTTGCTGATGTCATCGCCCGGTTTCAGGACTATGACCTGGAAACGGAGTTGAAAATCCTATTGGATACCCTTCAGACCGATACCCCTGCGCTCCCGAAGGAACTGAACGATAAGTTGTTTTATGCGGTATTGGAGGACTATGCCGATACCCCGACCAAGGCCGGAAAGATTAAGAAGATGAAAACCGACCCGCATTACAATGTCCTGCAAGTGAAATATGCTTATGCCGTTACGTGCCATAAGGCTCAGGGCGGACAATGGGGTTCGGTCTTTCTGGATATCGGTTACATAACGGAGGATATGCTGGGTGAAGAGTTCTATCGTTGGCTATATACGGCAATTACACGTGCCACCGGGCATCTTTTTTTAGTCAATTTGCCTGAAGACTTTGAAGAATAATCAAAAAAATACGAATAATTGTAGCATTTCAGGTGATTATTAAGTAGAAATAGATACATTTGCGGTATTAATGAGTTATAGGTTGACAAAAGAACAGGTTGACAAGGGCTATCTATTGCCTCGTTCTCTCGTCAACTAAAAAACAGATAAAAATGGAACAAGAAAAGGCTTTAGAGAATTTGCTTACGGAGGTCCGGAATTTGGAGGACATTATCCGGAATATGCAGGGTGGTGCTTCTATTCCGACAGATTTGTTGTGTGAAGGAGGCAATAAGGCTTATGCGATATTGGAAAGTATCCTGAATCTGGGAAACGGGATTGCAGTTCAGATGCATTCCCGTCTCAAAAAACAAATGGACGATTTGGAGCAAATAGCGAATCTGACTCAAAAATATCATGTGCTGACGAATGAGATGAAATTGGACTTCCTGTCCGCTAAAGAGGAACCGGAAGCGGTTCATCCCGTACCGGAAGCTCATGTAGAACCGAAGGAGGAGGCTCCCGCACCGGAAGTCCAACCGGTAAACGAGCCGGAAGCCAGAGTCTTGGAGCCGGAAAAGCCATCGGTCGAAGAGGAGAAGGAGACTGGTGCGATCAAACCGAACCGCTCTTTGCAGGATGTTCTGGAAAAACAAAACTTGTCGGACTTCCGTAAAGCGTTCAGCTTGAATGACCGGTTCCGTTTCCGCCGGGATTTGTTTCATGGTGATGAAAACCAGATGAACCAGGTCATCGCGGATTTGAACCAGACAACCTCTTTTCAGGAGGCGATGGATTATATACAGGGGCATTTGGCGTGGGACCTGAAAGACGAAACCGCGTCAGATTTTGTAAAACTCTTGGAGAAGAGATATTGTTAAAGGATAAATTGTTTGCATCACAACTGTGATGCAATTAATTCACAGTTGTGATGCAATCAATTCACAGATGTGAATTAATTAATTCACCCGGGTGATGCAAACAAAATGAAGGCTAAAAAGGACAAACTCAAAAACTTGAAAACAAAATACTGAAATATGGCAAAACTGACGATAGTTCCTACTCCGGTAGGAAATCTGGAGGATATGACGTTTCGGGCAATCCGTGTGTTGAAGGAGGCCGACTTGGTTTTGGCGGAAGATACACGGACGACAGGCATTTTGTTCAAGCATTTCGAGATACAAAACAAGATGCAATCGCACCATAAGTTTAACGAACACAAGACCGTTGAGCAATTGGCTGCACGGATTAAGGCCGGCGAAAACATGGCCTTGGTATCGGATGCCGGGACACCGGCCATCTCCGATCCGGGATTCATGCTGGTGCGCGAATGTGTCCGCCAAGGTGTCGAGGTGGAATGCCTTCCCGGAGCAACGGCTTTTGTCCCGGCACTGGTCGCGTCCGGTTTGCCCAACGAGAAGTTCTGTTTCGAGGGATTCCTTCCGCAAAAGAAAGGAAGGCAGACCCGCCTGGCCGAGCTGGCATCCGAATATCGTACCATGATATTCTACGAATCGCCGTTCCGCCTGGTGAAGACATTGACTCAATTTATGGAGGTCTTCGGAGCCGACCGGCAAGTATCGGTCTCTCGTGAGATTTCCAAGTTACACGAAGAAACCGTTCGGGGAACGTTGGAAGAGGTTGTCCGGCACTTTTCCGAAAACGAACCGCGAGGCGAGATAGTCATCGTATTGGCCGGACAAAAACAAGTTAAAAAAGGAAAAGATGAATATCCGTCAGAGACAGTTGATTAGGACGCCTTATATCCTTGTCGACTTAAAAAAGATGTTTAACAACTAAAAGAAAAAGAGATGAAAAAGGTATTAGTTGCATGTGTTTGTACAGTGATGTTGGCCTCTTGCGGGCAACAATCGGCCGAGTATAAGAAGCTTCAGGCCGAGAATGACTCACTAAAAATTGAGAACACGAAAGCGGTGAGCGAACTGAACGATATGTTGGCCACCTTGGATGATATTGAAGTCGGATTCCAGTCTATCCGCGAAGCAGAGAATTACTTGAACGTCCAGCAACAGGCCGGAGACGAAATGACTCCCGGACGGCGCGAGCAAATCAAGCAGAACATGAAGATTGTTTCGGAGACTTTGAAGAAAAATCGCGAGCAGATTGCGGACTTGCAGAAGAAATTGAACCAGATCGGCACGAAGAATGCGACATTGCAAAAAATGGTGAACCGCTTGTCGAAGGAACTGGACGAGAAAACGACTCAGATAGTTGCTCTGCAGGAAGATCTGGCGAAGAAGAACGTGCGGATTCAGGAATTGGATGAGGCGGTGGCCAACCTCAACGAGAATGTAGAGAACCTGGCTACGGCTAATGCGGCTCAATCCGAAATGCTGGACGCGCAAGACAAGGCGCTGCATACGGCGTATTATTGCTTCGGAACTTCTAAAGAGCTGAAAGCCCAGAACATCTTGAGCAAGAAGGGTATCTTCTCGAAAACCAAAGTGTTGCAGGATGGTTTCAACAAGGATTATTTCATCACGATTGATATCCGCGAGGTAACGGAAATTCCTTTGTTTGCCGGTAAAGCCAAATTGCAGTCCAACCATCCGGAAGGTTCTTACGAGTTCATTGAAGATGAGGACGGCAATATGACCTTGAAAATCAATAATCCGGAATCGTTCTGGAGTTTAAGCAAATATCTGGTAATAGAAGTTGGATAATGGAATATAAAAGTTTGTTTATTGACCTCGACGATACCCTTTGGGATACGTACCATAATAATAAAGAGTGCCTGAAAGAACTGTATGCCGACTACGACATGGGTAGGTTATATGCTTCTTTCGAGGCATTTTTTTCTATTTATATGCCCAATAATATCGAGTTATGGGCCAAATACCGGAACGGAGAAATCAATAGGCAGACTTTAATCATCGAACGCTTCCGCTATGTTTTCCGCCCGTTGGGGATTGACGACCCGAAGGAGATTTTGAAAATCAATGATCATTTCCTGAAACGGACCACTCTCCAGACACGGTTGATTCCGGGGGCTATCGAATTGTTGGAATATCTGCGCCCGAAGTACCGGTTGTTTATCTTGTCCAATGGTTTTCGGGAAGTACAGTCATTAAAACTTCAGAACTCCGGACTGGCTCCTTTCTTCGAACGGTTAATCTTATCGGAAGATGCCTGCATCCAGAAGCCTCATAAGGGAATATTTGACTATGCATTGAAAACAACCAACTCGCGCCGGACGGAGTCTATGATGATTGGCGATAGTTGGGATGCGGATATACTCGGAGCTTACAATTCGCGGATAGCTCAAATCTGGTACAACCCGAAAGGGGAGCCGAACCGTGACTTTGCCCCGACTTATACGGTAAAAAGGTTAGAGGAAATCAAACAGATTCTATGATGAAAATAAATAAATGGATAGCACTTGCGGGAATTGCTTTCGGTATCGGGGCTCTTTCCAATTGCCAGTCCGAATCAAAAGAGTGGCAATTGGTGTGGGAAGAGAATTTCAACCAGCCGGATTCGTTCGACCGGAGCGTGTGGAGCAAAATTCCCCGGGGAACGGCTGATTGGAACCGACACATGTCCGACTTTGATTCTTGTTATGCCATGCGGGACGGGAAACTGGTTCTTCGCGGAATCGTTAATCATAGTTTGCCCCAAGACACCGCTCCGGTGCTGACCGGAGGTATCTATAGCAAGGGGAAAAGATTGTTCTCGAACGGACGTATCGAGATAAAAGCCCGTTTGCATGGAGCACGAGGCGCCTGGCCGGCATTCTGGTTGCTTCCGGAAACAGGAAAGTGGCCCAATGGCGGAGAGATTGATATCATGGAGCGCCTGAACAACGATTCCATCGCTTATCAAACCGTGCATTCCTATTATACGCATGTGTTGGGATTCAAGGAGAATCCGAAGCAAGGAGGCATAGGTCCGATTAATCGGGATCATTATAATGTCTATGCCGTAGAACTCTATCCGGATAGTCTCTCGTTTTATATCAATGACAGGCATACATTTACTTATCCGCGAATCAAGACGAAAGAGAAAGGACAATTTCCTTTTAACCAATCTTATTATCTTTTATTGGATATGCAGTTAGGCGGGTCGTGGGTCGGAAAAGTCTATCCGGAGGATCTTCCCGTAGAAATGGAAATAGATTGGGTAAGATTTTATCAGAAATAATTTTGTAAGTTTATACGTTTTTTCGTTTATAAGTTTTGATTGAAATATGAAAACACTGGTTTACTCTTTGATTTTGGCATTTGCCTCAGGGCTTTGCTCCTTGTCCGCCCAAACGCGCGTGATAGCTCACCGGGGATTCTGGGATTGTGAAGGTTCGGTTGAAAATTCCATTTCTTCTTTGGTCAACGCGCACAAAGAAAAGGTTTATGGTTCGGAACTGGATGTCATTATTACGGCAGACGGGGTCCCGGTTGTCCATCACGATGACTCCATCCAAGGATTGCGTATAGAAGAAGCGGATTATGAGCAGATAAAAGACCTGAAGCTTTCGAATGGCGAGGTGCTTCCTACTTTCGAAAGTTACTTGCAGGCTTTCCGTTCTTTGCCGGATATAAAATTGGTGGTCGAAATCAAACCTCACCTGCGGATTGTAAATGAAGACCGTGCCGTAAATGCGGTGGTTTATCTGATTCAGAAATATCAGCTGGAGGAACGGGTGGATTATATCTCCTTCAGCATGAATATCTGTAAGGAACTGGTTGAACGGGTTCCTTATGCTTCGGTGGCTTATCTGAATGGCGAGGTTTCTCCAGCCGATTTGAAAATCTTGGGTATGGATATGGATTACCATTATAAGGTGTTTGAAAAGCATCCTACTTGGATTCAGGAGGCAAAGGCTTTGGGGGTATCGGTGAATGTCTGGACGGTCGACCGGGAAGAGGTCATGCAGTCGCTCATCGAACAAGGCGTTGATTTCATTACCACCGATAAACCGGTAGAATTGAACCGTTTGTTAAATCGATAAATCAATCTTATGAATTGGAGACAGTTACTTTCCGGAAAGCGGTTCGGGTTGGAAGAGTACCATGAACGGAAACATGAACGGACGGATTTCCAACGGGATTACGACCGGCTGATTTTCTCTTCGCCCTTCCGCCGGTTGCAGAACAAAACACAGGTCTTTCCGCTTCCCGGAAGCATATTTGTGCACAACCGTTTGACCCATAGCCTGGAAGTTTCCTGTGTGGGAAGATCGTTGGGCAACAATATTTCCAAAGTGCTGATGCAGAAGCATCCGGAGGAAAGTGTAAACTTTCCGGAAATTGGGTCAATCGTCTCGGCGGCTTGTTTGGCGCACGATATGGGGAACCCGCCGTTCGGCCATTCGGGCGAAAGGGCTATCTCGGCTTATTTCTTGGAAGGGAACGGCATGAAACTGGAAGCGCGTGTCCGCGAAGAGGGCGGGCGTTGGGAAGATTTCCAGCATTTCGAGGGAAACGCGAATGCCATGCGATTGCTTACGCATCAATTTATAGGACGCCGGAAAGGCGGATTTGCCATGACCTATAGTACGCTGGCTTCAATTGTGAAATATCCCTACGCTTCGATGTATGCCGGGAAGAAAGGAAAATTCGGTTTTTTCCAGTCGGAAGAGGCTTCTTACCGGAGGATAGCGGAAGAGCTTGGGATATGCAAGGACCCGAATGATGCAAACCGGTATGCGCGTTACCCGTTAGTTTTTCTGGTGGAAGCAGCCGATGATATTTGCTATCAGATTATGGACATCGAAGATGCCTGCAAATTGCATATCCTTACCGTGGATGAGGCTATCAGTTTGTTATTGAATTTCTTTGAAGGGGATAAGTTGAAGCATATTCAGCACGTCATGGGAATGGTCAGCGACCGGAATGAACAAATCGCTTACTTGCGTTCTTGTATTGTCGGTCTGTTGGTAGACGAGTGTTGTCGCGTATTTATAGAAAACGAAGAGGGACTTCTTGCCGGGACTTATACTACTCCGCTTATCCAGAATATCAGCGAAACGGCACGCCGCGCTTATGAGGCTTGTTCGGCTATGGCTTGCCAGAAAATCTATCGGGCGAAGGAGGTGCTGGATATTGAACTGGCCGGTTATCATATCTTCAGCCATTTGATTGACAGTTTCACCGAGGCGGTGATGAACCCGAATCATGCGTACAGCAAATTGCTGCTCCAGCGGATTCCGGAACAATATGACACCGCAGCTCCTACAACTTACGGCAAGATTCAATGTGTATTGGATTATATCTCCGGCATGACGGATGTCTATGCACTGGATTTATACCGGAAAATAACCGGAATGAGCCTGCCGGCAGTATAATTCCCTTCAATTATTTTACCGCATTCGCCCAGTCCAACGCTTCATAGGCTTCGTTCCAGGCGGAATAGTTTTCATCAGTCAGGGGTACATAAGTAGACAAACCGGAAAATGCCCGGATGGGCATATTTCCTCCTCCCTGATAATATACGGAATAACAGGTGGGGGTAGAAGCCGCATAAACGACCGCTTGATCCAGTTGTTGCTCCCACAGCGCGTATTCAGATTCGGTAGCGATGCTTCGGACGAAATCCCCGAAATCATAATAAGCATGTTTATAGGTGCCTCCATACCGGCGATTGGCATCAAAGATTTGTACGGAAGCCAAATCGTCGGCGGATAATTGTGCCATCCGGTCGGCATATTTCGCATAAAGCCGACTTGTTTCTCCTGCCAGATTCTCCAAAGCAGCCATGCGAACTACCGAAATCGCTGCACCGTATGTCCAATTCGCATTGCTCCCGTTCTGGCCTCCGTTGTAGGCCTCCTCATAAACTTGGTAATAGGTCTCGGCCATACCTACGACATTGGCTTCTCCTCTCTCAAACAACGGAGACAATATTCGGTCATACGGCGCACCGGGCCCCGGTGTTTCCAACGGGCATCCTATCAGATAATCCGTATAGTTCCGCAACTGGTAAGCCACCTCAATGCCTTGCATGAAACAAGCGTCAAAATAGATAAAATCAAAATGACGTGCCTCGCCTAAATAGGTTGTGCCTAATGATATCGCCTCGTCCAAATCGGCTATCTCCATGACCGGACCGCTGTTTCCTCCATCTTGGCCGAACGAACGCAACCGGGAGGTGGTGCCGGGCAACCAACCTTCGCCATGCGACCACAGAATCAGTCCGTAGCTTTCCGCCGGATAAGCCTCGAACGACCGGCGGAATACATCTTCCATTCGCTCAAGAGTAACCGACGATGCATCCTGCTCCGGATAGGTGTAAAGCGTCTCTTGCACAACGGCTCCGCTCTTCTTATCCTTATAAAGATGATAAATGGCAGGTAACTGCGCACTCTCTTTCGTATCTAAATAAACCAGCAAATGGTTATTCCCATCTACATGCTCCATACCTTCCGCCATTTCCCGGAAATCAGCCAAAGCAAAACTGCTCAACGAGTTCTCTCCGGCAATATACGCCAAAATAGTCCGGTTGGGATTTTCCTCGTCCGAATTATCATCCTTTGAGCAAGAAAGGAGTCCGGCAACGCCCAGCATAAAAAGCAATATTCGATAGATCTTCATAAAATATTTATCGGTAAGTATCCTTTTAGTAATAGATGTATTTACTTTCGGATTCAAAATTAGAGCATTCTTTTGAAATGTACAAATCATCGCATCGTTCCTTTGCGCATTCCGTACTTTGTGTACAAGAAAGATATAGGTTTTGACCTCCAAACCTACCCGTTTTGTATAGAAAACCCCTATATTTGGAAAAAATTATCGGTTTTCTCTTGCATATTCATTTTTCCTCCTTACCTTTGCAGTGATTCCGCAGCGGATAGCGTTCCGCATTTGGGAATCCTTATTACATATTGTAAGCATTTTACGAAGATTATTCCAATCTAAAAATCTGGTAAATTTTTAAACGCAATGGAATAATGGACAGTAAATGCTTGCGCTTGGTACGTACATGTTAGGCTATCTTGTGTTTTTACAAGAGGCTTGTCTCATATCGTACAGGCGCGGGCTGTTGTTCTATTATTATTGCGTTGGGCTTACCAGAGCCTTTAGATTGATAGTAGACAATAGAGCCCGCGCTTTTTTTATGCTCGTTCATAAAGCGGGAAGTTGTTTAAGGAACTTCGTAAAATTAGATTGTTGAACACTTTTAATCAATTATTTATTAACAATTTAATTATTAAGTTTTATGAACAAAAAAGTACTTACGCTTTGTGCGGCGATGCTGCTTTGTGGTAGCTCGCTAATGCCAGTGTATGCTGACGCGGTGAAGCCCTCTTCGCTTGAAAATGAGGTAGGCATCGAAGTGAGCAGTGGTAAAATGGTTCTTACTGACAAGTACGAGTTGGCAAACCAGAAAGATTATTTATTGCTTGACGAAGACAATTTTGTCTTGGATGGTCAATATAATACTTTTGTAGGTCATATCGTGATTACAGGTAAGAATGTTACTGTACAAAATTTGCATATAGACTATAAGAATGTCTTTACTGCAGATGAAGATGGAACTGTTACGGAGAACAAGACTGCTATTAGTATCATGTCTGATGGTGCAACAATCGAAAATTGTGTTATCAAGTGTACAGCAGGCGATTGGTTAGCAAATGCGATTACTATACTTCCGACATCTGTAGATGCAAAGTTTACAATCAAGAACAACCAAATTTATGATGCAGATGCAGAAGTAAACGGTTGGTCAGCTTCTGGTATTCAAATCGTTGAAGGTCATAAGAATACTTATTTGGAGGAAATAACAGGGAATTCAGCACAACTAAAAGACTTCAATATCGCTGAATCAATTGTAGGCAATACCTTCGAAAACGTAGCGACAGATTATTCTTATTCAGATTGGACTAGTGGTAATGGTACTATAAAGGCTGTTCAAGTAACGCCTATCGTTGTAAATGGAGAGATTAAGAATAAAAAAGCTATCCAGGGTGCAGTTGTTAGTGCTGCAAAAAATGCAGAGGTAATATTCAACGGTACTACGGAACAGTTTATCGAAGCATTAGGTGAAACAAAAGTAACAAACGATGTGGCTGTTCAATGTATTGGCGATAAGAACGGAGAAGGTGCAGGTAACGTTTTGTTTGGAAATGCTACCAATCCGGATAATGGGAATGATGCGATGAATGCAGGAATTGCTCCAGCCGTTAAGAACTTGTATGGCTACAAAATGATGGAAACTCCATCAGGTAAAGGCCTGTTGGCTTTGACTGCTGGTACAGATACCTATCTTGTTGTTAAAGAAAAAGGTAAAAACGCTGCACTTGTTAAAATAGAAAGTGCTGCTAGCTTAGAAAAGTATGTGCATAATAATGATGCTTTGTGGACAATGAAGCATTATGAAACAGCAGGCGGTCAGCATCAATACAAATTCGTTAATGGAAACAATGAGGAGTTGAAAGCTAATGGTACTAGTGTTGATTCAGACGCAGCAAATGGTACATTCATTTCTAAAGGCAATGCTCCTTATGGCCAATATGGTGTTGTTCTTCCGAATGTCGTTGATGAAAAGTATTGGAGTTATGCTCTTTATGAAACTGCTGACAACTACTTCCAAGCAAGTCAATTAACCAAACGTTATGGCAAGTACTTTACTTTGGCTATCACCTACAAGAACGACAAAAACAAAGATGTTGACGTAACAGGTGAATTCAAAGGTCAGTTGCATCCGGTTTCATCAGTTTCATATAAGAATGGTGAAGCTACATATAATAATGCAACTACTCAGACAAGCTTCATGTTGGTAAATGAAGAGGGCAACATCATAGTTATCGACACGAAAGATCCTCAGTATACCGCTCCAACTGCACACGGTTATGTATTTACAACTATCACTCCGAAGCAGTGGGAAGAATACTCGAAAACTCCTGCTGCACAAAGAAAGAACAACTATGTAACAAACTTCAAGTTCGCTTACGATTATAACAGTGAAGTAACAACAGAAGCTGTTACAAGCATCGAAATCGGAGGCTATAAGGTTGGTCTTGAAAAGAAAGGTAGTGATATCATCTTGGTAGCAGATGTAGAAAGCCATTTGCTTGAGACACCGGAAATCAGCTTTAAGTTGAATGCAGGTAACGGCATTGAAGCTAAGGAATGGTTGACTACTCCTTCTTACTATACAGTAGAAGCTATCAATAAGGATAAAGATGCTCCTCACTATGGTAAGGTATTAGGTTTAGATGAAGACGGTAGCATTGAGTGGGTTGCTCCAGAAAATGTTGATTTGACAAAACCGGAAGGTCAGTTCGCTATCGATAATAATTATACGTTTAAGAACCGTGAGAACGGCATCACACGTTCTGACATTTTGATCGATGGCTCGTTGTATAAGGTAGAAGACAATGTATATGCAGTAGTTAAACCTGCTGGCATCGATACATAGCGCATCACTCCGGTTACTACGTATTAATCTAGCGACGGTTTCAAACGCTTCACGGCTGCTGAACTGAACAACAATACATACACAGTAGCTATGACGCAACTGAGCAGCGAATTGAACATCATCGAAAACCATAATGACAAACATCGTCTTGGTTTGGATGAAGAAAACGCTACGGAATGGCGTATCGAAATGCCGACAGTGAAGTTGGTGGATGCAACTGGTGACTTTACGCGTATGGCTGCTGATACCGTTAAACGTGTAACCGAGATTACGTATTGGGTAGGTGCTCCGGTTAATGCTTGGAAGACAACAAGTCTTGATCCGGAAAATGATTACTATGCTCCGAATACGGAATTGCAGATCTGTACTTATGTATTGAAGAATACAGATAACGGTGAATACTTGAAGGGTAAGGATTATAGCGAATCTGCCGGTAATGCATACTATGTATGTAATGAAGATAAGAAGACTGCTACTCGTATTGCGTTCAAGGAAGCCGGTGACGGTACTGTAAACTTGGTTCCGGTTTATAGCTATTATGGAGATTGGACTGTACCTACAGACAGGAATGCAAAAACTGAAAGTGCTTATGAGTACTATGCAGAAAGCTTGAGTTTGTCTGGCTATAAGATTATTGGTGGTACAACTACGCTGACTGGTGTATTGAAAGATACTTATTTGTATAGTGCTCCGTCTAACGATGTATTTACCATCAATGTGGCTGAAGCTCCGACTTACAAGAAGCTGGCTCAGGGCGATAAGATTATCCTTACTCTGAAAGAGAATTTGAAGGATGAAAATGTATTGTTCGAAGATGGCGAATTTGCAGGTATGGGCAATCGTTTAGCTCATAAGGATATCAATCCGACTCTGTATGTGGATACAGCTTATGTAAACCGTGAAGGTAACTTCGCTTATCAATATCTGTTGGGTGTAAGAATCAACCGCGTTGATACAACTTACAAGTGCAATGTTCCGTCTCACGGAATCCATCGTGCTGATACAACATTCGGTGACTTCTTGGTTAACATGGTAGATTCAGCTTTGGCTAACAAAGATGTTCATAACAACAAGTACCAGTATAACGGTGAATATAAGTTGGCATTCGTACCGGGTTATCATACCAACGATACATTGTTCTTCACGAACAAGGCTGGTGAAGTAGTTTCTAAGATGGAAGTAGGTAATGGTGATTTCAATATCGCTAAGTATGCCTTCAAGATGATCGACGAAGATGAGAATGAGTTCGTAGTTGAAACAGCTACCGGTTATGACACGAAGTATAACTATGTTGTGGATAAATATGGTAGAGAGCACAAGGTTGCTGCTTCTGTTGAGTCTAAGCCGGCTTACTTACGTTGGGTAAATGACAATTTGGTTGTAACAGATGACATCGCCAACGCTGCCATCTTTACAATGGAAGATAGCGAACTGATCGCTACTGCCAACGAAGAAATCTCTGCTAACACAGCAGTTTCAGTAGTTGCAACCGATGGCGCTGTAATCGTTAAGGGTGCAGAAGGCAAGAACGTAGTAGTAAGCACAATCTTAGGTAAGGTAGTAGCAAACGAAGTTCTGAACTCTGACAATGAGACAATCGCTGCTCCGGCAGGTATCGTAGTGGTATCTGTTGATGGCGAAAG
>URGO01000012.1 GCA_900547435.1 uncultured Parabacteroides sp. | reverse complement strand
TTCAAAGAGGGCGCCATTGACATGGCATGGGGATATCTGGTAGATGTATTGCATCTGGATCCGGCAGATTTGTATGTAACGGTATTCGAAGGTTCTCCGGAAGAACATTTGGAACGGGATGACGAAGCAGCCGGCTATTGGGCAAAGCATGTGCCGGCCGACCATATTATCAACGGTAACAAACATGATAATTTCTGGGAAATGGGAGATACCGGCCCTTGCGGTCCCTGCTCGGAAATCCATTTGGATTCAAGAACTCCGGAAGAAAAAGCACAGGTTCCCGGACGTGAACTGGTAAATAAAGACAATCCGCAGGTCATTGAGATTTGGAATTTGGTGTTCATGCAATTCAACCGGAAGGCAGATGGCTCTTTGGAAAAACTGGGCATGAACGTTATTGATACCGGTATGGGCTTCGAACGTCTGGTACGTGCCCTGCAAGGGAAACATTCCAACTATGACACCGATATTTTCCAGCCGATTATCCGGGAAATATCCCGTCTTTCCGGCAAGGAATATGGGAAAGAGGAAAACATTGACGTGGCTATGCGTGTAGTAGCCGACCATTTGCGTGCGGTAGCATTCTCGATTGCCGACGGACAATTGCCTTCCAACGCGAAAGCCGGCTATGTAATCCGCCGAATCCTGCGCCGTGCCGTTCGTTACAGCTATACATTTCTCGGACAAAAAGAGGCATTTATCTATAAGTTATTACCCGTCTTGACCGAGCAAATGGGCGGAGCTTATCCGGAACTGATTGCCCAAAAGACCTTGATTGAAAAGGTGATCAAAGAAGAAGAGGATGCTTTCCTCCGCACATTGGAAACCGGAATCCGCCTGCTGGATAAGAAAATAGAGGATTTGCAAGTTGCGGGGCAGAAGACATTAAGCGGAAGCGATGCCTTTACGTTATATGATACTTACGGTTTCCCATTAGACCTGACCGAACTGATCCTGCGCGAGCATCATATGGATGTGAACATTGACGAGTTCAATGTGGAAATGCAGAAGCAAAAGGAGCGTGCCCGCAATGCAGCAGCCGTAGAGACAGGAGACTGGGTAACCTTGAAAGAGGGCGAAACCGAATTTGTAGGATATGATTTGTTTGAATGCGATGCGGAAATCTTGCGTTATCGTCAGGTAAAGCAAAAGAACAAGGTGCTCTATCAATTGGTTCTGGACCGCACACCGTTCTATGCCGAGATGGGAGGACAGGTTGGTGATACCGGATGGCTCATCAACGGAGACGAGAAAGTGAACATTCTGGACACCAAACGCGAGAACAATCTGCCGATCCACATCGTAGAAAAATTGCCGCAAGACGTAACGGCCGGATTTACGGCGAAGATCAATGTAAAGAAACGTATCCAATGCGAATGCAATCACTCGGCCACTCACCTGCTGCATGAAGCGCTGCGCGAAGTATTGGGCAAGCATGTAGAGCAAAAAGGTTCATACGTTTCTCCGGAAGCTTTGCGTTTCGATTTTTCTCACTTCCAGAAAGTAACTGATGAAGAGATTCGTCAGGTAGAGAAGTTGGTTAGCGAGAAAATCCGAGCGAACTATGCATTGGAAGAGTATCGCAATATGCCGATCGAACAGGCTAAGGAGATGGGAGCGATGGCTCTGTTCGGTGAAAAATATGGAGACAATGTACGTGTCATCAAGTATGGAAGTTCTGTAGAGCTATGCGGTGGTACGCACATTCCGGCAACGGGTATGATCGGTTCATTGCGCGTTGTTTCCGAAAGTTCGGTAGCAGCCGGTGTCCGCCGTATCGAGGCTGTAACGGCTGAAGCAGCCGAAAATTACACATTCATGCTTCAAGATTCATTGCGAGAGTTACGGGCGATGTTCAACAACGTACCGAACTTGGCACAGACCATTCGCAAATCTATCGAAGAGAATGCCGAACTGAAGAAAGAGGTGCAGGAATACATCAAAGAAAAAGTACAGTTGATCAAGAAAGACCTGCTGGCCAATGCCATCGAGCGTAATGGCGTGAAAGTGATTATCTTCAAAGGCGAAGCACACATCGAGGCTATCAAAGATGTAG
Organism: uncultured Parabacteroides sp.; assembly: GCA_900547435.1. Taxonomy (GTDB): domain Bacteria; phylum Bacteroidota; class Bacteroidia; order Bacteroidales; family Tannerellaceae; genus Parabacteroides. The sequence goes on along the minus strand of URGO01000012.1, from coordinate 32,591 downwards.
CATTCCAGGTGAAAGGTGAAGCGCAAGAAACCGGCAAGGTGTTCTTTGTAGGAGGAATCAAAGACGGCGCAAAATGCGCTTTGATGGTTTCCATAAGCGATGCTTTGGTAAAAGAGGGCTTGAATGCCGGCAAATTAGTGAAAGATGCCGCCAAACTGATTCAAGGCGGAGGTGGAGGACAGCCTCATTTCGCAACAGCTGGAGGTAAGAACTCTGACGGTCTGGATGCCGCAGTTGATGCCATCTTGGACGCAGCCGGACTGAAATAAAAGCAATTTCCATAAAACGAACGCCGGGTCTTTGGATGAAACCATCCGAAGATCCGGCGTTTGTTTTGATCCTATATCCGCAACTCCAGAATAAGACTAACCAAACGCAAAAGAGGCTACTGAAAAATCAGTAGCCTCTTTTGCGGAAGCGGGGGGATTCGAACCCCCGGTACGGAAACCCGTACGTCAGTTTAGCAAACTGGTGGTTTCAGCCACTCACCCACACTTCCAAAACTGCTATTATCGGAATTGCGTTGCAAAGGTATATTTTATTTTTCAATAAACAAGGCTTAAAGCTCTTATTTTTTCAGAAAAAGATATTATTTTTGCGACTGATTCTGAAAATCAACCATTTATTTTTTATGAACAAACGCATTTTCTTTCAGCATTGGGCTTGGTTATGCAGCGTTGCATTGTTTTTAATTCTGTTTTCTTGCGGATTATGGTGTTACCGTATAGTCTGGGCACCTAATTTCTTTGCAGAAAAACCGGTATATATATACATACATGAAGATAAAGACTGGAAAAAGCTATGCACCCAACTGGTCGACTCGGCTGCATGTATGCACATACATAGCTTCCAATTATTAGCTGATTGGATGAACTATTCCGGCCATTTGCGGACCGGACGTTACCGCATAGACCCTAAAATGAATAATCTGGAAGTTATCCGCCTTTTGAGAAGTGGACACCAAGAAGCTGTCCGTCTGACTTTCCAATCATCACGGACAATAGAAGAACTGGCCGGACGCATCTCATCCCAACTGATGCTTGATAGCGAGGATTTGTTACAAATGACAAATGATTCAGTCTGGTGCCATTCCGTAGGATTTACCCGACAAACAATTGCAGCCTTATTCATTCCCAACACATACGAGATTTATTGGAATATCTCACCGAAAGGGTTCATGGCTCGTATGCAAAAAGAATATAATGCCTTTTGGAACGAGGAAAGAAAACAGGAAGCACGACAAATAGGCCTGACTCCTATCGAGGTAAGCATACTGGCCTCTATTGTAGAAGAAGAGTCGGCCATGACTGACGAATATCCCATTATTGCCGGCTTGTATCTCAACCGATTAAAAGCCGGTATTCCGTTACAAGCCGATCCTACGGTTAAATTCGCCGTTGGCGATTCCTCCTTGCGCCGTATCTTAAACAAACATGTAGAAACCGAATCGCCCTACAATACCTACAAGCATACCGGATTACCCCCAGGACCTATCCGGACACCCTCTATTCAGAGCCTGAATGCCGTATTAAACTATCAGAAGCACAACTATCTCTATATGTGCGCTAAAGAAGATTTCTCAGGAAGACACAATTTCGCAGTATCTTTGGCGGAACATAATCGGAACGCCAACCGTTATCGTGCGGCTCTAAACCGGAATAAGATTTATTGATATAAGGGAACAAATTGACAAGGCTTCAGTTAACGAGGTGTTGCCTATAATCTCGTTTCTGTAGCCTTGTCTACACATTGCCTTCTTCTCTAGCTCTGCTACCAACAGGTACTTACCGGAAGAGAGTATAATCGGACCGGCATCCGAAATCGGCTTATCATTGACAGACACACGTGCCGAAGTAAACGGAAGGACAACCGAAGCTTCACACCCTATCGGGATAATGACATCCAAGACAAGCTTACGGTCATTTTCCTTTGTCCAATTTACCTGCATCTTTCCATAAGGCGTATCTTTCGCAGCCTTTACCCAAGATACCCCATTCACTAATTGAGGGCGAATGAACACATGGCGATACCCCGGAACTTCCTCATCGGGGACAATGCCGGCCAAAGCCTGATAAAACCAGGAACCTATTCCATTATAACAATTATGGATATGGCTCCTTTCTCCATTCCAATGCTCCCAGGTTGTCGTTGCTCCCTGGTCAAGCATATACAAGTATCCCGGATAATCCCGTTTCTTCAACATCCGGTACATAAATTCAGCCTGCCGATTCCGGACACACCACTCGGTAATAGCCGGAATACCTACCAATCCCGTAGACAAATGTCCGGAAAAACGATTGGCCGTAACCTCGTATAACTTATCCTCCACCTGAGGTATAATCTCTTCAGGTGTTACTCCTGCCAACATCGGATAAACCAAATCTATTTGCGTCCCCGAACCATAGCTATGCGCCTCAGCATCATAAAACACCTGATGAATACGTGCTTTTAATTGTTCTGCTTTTTGCGTATAAACGGTCTGATCATCGAGCTTACCCAAATAAGCAGCTATCTTGGCCATTGTCTGATAACAAACCACGATAAAACAGTTGTTTACCAAGTCAACCGAACGAGGATCTGTCTGATCAATGCCTTCCGGTGTGGCCCAATCGCCTAAATACCAATTGCGGTAATCGGTATTAGGCCATACTTTCAACAAACCATCTACGGTATACTTCTGAACATATCCCAACCATTGCTGCATAAACGGATAGTACCGTTCCAACAACCGGGCATCTCCATAATTTACATAGGTCTGCCAAGAACCGATAATCGGGAAACCACACCAGAACGGCCCACCTCCGGCAGCATACGGATTAGGAGCTGTATGCGGCATACTACCCTCTTCACGCATACAATCGGCCCAAGCCTGCATCCAGTTCATATAAAGCGGAGAAAGATTAAACATAGTCTGCACCGTAAGCGTTGAGGCATTACCATCTCCGCCATACCCCAAACGTTCTATTTGCGGGCAATCCACCATATCTCCTCCCAAAATCAGACAACGCAAGGTATATTGAACCATATCATGTATCGCATTCAAGTCCTTATCCGAACACACAAATGAAGAAGAGCCCGAATAGTCCGTATGAATCGGATACGCCGTAATATCCTCCGGTTTCGGAGCTTGGCGTAAATTGGATAGTTTCAGATAACGATAGGCTTTATAATTGAATTTATTGGAAAACACCTCATCTCCTTTTCCGGAAGCAACATAATAATCTTCATACAATCCGTCCCGGAATTGCCAGTTCTCATCCAAGAAATCACAATAGCTGATACGTACACGTTGCCCTTTATCCAAAGCCGGAAACTTAATCCGTGTCCAACCGGTCAGATTCGTTCCCATATCATAGATCCAAGCCGTATCTCCGGAGGCTTTTACCGATATGGGCTGGTATGTCTTCTGAAAACGATTCAACTCCGTCATCTGCGGACTTACCTTATGCACCGGAATTTCCGCAATCCGGGCCTGCTCCCATTCCACAGCATTCAAAGAGGCAGAATCCAAGGCTATCTGTTTTTCCGCATAGACGATTTCTCCTCCGAATTGATGAGGCCACCAAGTTCCGAATGACACATAACCGCTTTCACGGGCCAACCAAGAGTCATCTGTAACCAACGAAGTTACCCAACCGTCCTTCTCTTGCATTTCCAATTGAGCCCTCACAAACGGTCCGCCTTTTACCACTCCCGGCAGGTTATCCTGATACCATCCTTTACCCAACCAAATTACCAATTCATTTGTACCCTCCTGCAAAGCCTCCGTAATATCATAAGTTACCACCAACGAACGTTTATCAAATTGCGACACAGCAGGTGTCAATACAGCATCCCCCACAGGAAAACCATTCAGATACACCTCGTGATACCCTAACGAATTGACATGCAAGAACGCCTTCCCCTCAGTCGGGCTCCATGAAAAAGTCTTTCGGAACAAAGGAGAATTTTCTTTATTATCCGGCAATCCGATATAACGAGCTTTCCAATCCTGAGGAGACAATAAACCCACACCAAAGCTAGCCGGGCTGCTCCACTCCGTCACATTCCCCGCCTTGTCCCATACGCGCACCTTCCAATAGGCGAAACTCTTCGATTTCAATTCCTTTCCCCCGTATGGAACCCAAACCGACTCCGAAGAAATGACCTTTCCCGAGTTCCACAAGTCAGCCTCATTCTCATTCAAAAGAGCTTCGTCCGAGGCGACAAGCACCTGATAGGCAGTCTGTTTCTCGCCCGGTTCACCCGAATGCAATTGCCAACTAAAATGAGGTGATGTATTGTCTATAGCCAACGGATTCACCAACGCCTCGCATTTCATAGTATCTATCCGGATGGTAGAGGCCGGCGTACAAGCGAACCAAGTCCAAACCACCAATAAACTTACCCAATATTTCATACCCAACAACTTCATATCCGACAAATTTAAAGATTTTTCCGGAGAGTTTCAAGAAGTCTTGGTCTATTGATTACTTCGTTTAATACTCTTCTCTATATTTGCTTTCCTCTTTATCGGCCAAGATATTTAAATAGCTTTTATAGCGCGACTCACTGATGTAATGTTCTTTGACCGCTTTCAATACGGCACACCCGGGTTCATGGCGATGGGTACAATTTCCGAAACGGCAATTAGCGGAGATTTTAAATATTTCGGGGAAATAGTGGGAGATTTCTGCTTCTTCCATATCGATGGTTCCAAACCCTTTAATCCCCGGCGTATCTATCAGATAACCACCTTCAGGCAACGGGACCATCTCAGAGAATGTCGTTGTATGCATTCCTTTCTTATGGTATTCGGAGATATTGCCCGTACGCAGGTTGACGTTGGGCACCAATCGATTTATAATTGTCGATTTACCGACACCGGAATGCCCCGACAATACAGTAATTTTTCCTTTCAATTCCGCTTTCAATGCTTCCAAACCATCCTCCTGAATGGCACACATCGTGGAACAAGGATAACCTATCACGGTGTATAGACGGATCAGTCCCTGCATATATTCCCATTCTTCCTTAGTATAACGGTCGGTTTTATTAAATACCAGTTTTACCGGAATTCGATAAGCCTCGGCCGTAGCCAGAAATCGATCGATGAAGATAGTTGTTGTGATGGGATAATTGACGGTAGCTATAAGCATTGCCTGATCTACATTTGCGGCAATGATATGTGCCTGCTTCGAAAGGTTGGAAGCCCTGCGGATAATATAGTTCTTCCGTTCTTCGATTCGCGTAATAAAGGCCGTGCCTTCCTGGTTCTCTTCAATCACCACATGGTCGCCCACCGCTATAGGATTGGTTGTCCGAATCCCTTTCAAACGGAAATTCCCTTTGATTTTGCTTTCTATATGTCGTCCATCCTCGGTGTAAACCGTGTACCAGCTACCGGTGTTCTTTATTACCAAACCATTCATAAAATGAAGAATTTAGAATGTAGAATGAAGAATGTAAAATGAAGAATCAGGTAAAATCCTATATTCTTCATTCTAAATTCCTCATTCTTCATTTATTTTATACCGTCATAATCTCTTTTTCTTTTGCAGCATACAACTCGTCTATCTTCTTGATATACTTATCGTGAACTTTCTGCACTTCAGCTTCCGCATCTTTTTCCACATCCTCCGGCACGCCATCTGTCTTGATACTCTTCTTCAGAGCATCAATAGCATCACGACGGGCATTACGCACGCTGATTTTTGCAGTTTCCGCCTCCTGTTTGGATTGCTTAGCCAACATACGGCGACGCTCTTCGGTCAACGGAGGGATACCCAAACGGATGACTTCCCCATTATTTTCCGGTGTAATACCGACTTCCGAATTCAAGATAGCCTTTTCTATTTCTTTCATCAGACTTTTTTCCCACGGAGTGATAACGATAGTCTTGGCATCCGGCGTATTGATAGAAGCCACATTGCTCAGCGGAGCCATGCTTCCGTAATAAGGCACACGGATTCCGTCCAATATTTTCGGATTCGCTTTACCGGCACGAATATGGGCCAGCTGTTCATCCAAATAAAGAATAGCAGATTCCATTTTCTCTTCTGCCTCTTTCACGAATTTCTTTGTATCGACCATAATTGTAAGTATTTAGTTCTTCTGTTTTTGAGTTTTTAAATAAATAACTATTTGTGCACAAATATAGGAATCCTTTTTCAATTATGGACGTAAGTCCCGATGTTTTCTCCTTCCATAACCTTTTTCAGGTTTCCGTTCTTATCCATATTAAATACCACAATGGGCAGATTATTTTCCTTGCACATCGTAGTAGCCGTCAGGTCCATCACCTTCAGTCCGCGCATATAGATTTCATCATAGGTAATATCCGAGAACTTGGTAGCCGTCGGATCTTTCTCCGGATCAGCGGTATAGATACCGTCCACACGCGTTCCCTTCAACATGACATCCGCCTCGATTTCGATACCCCGTAACGATGACCCCGTATCTGTTGTAAAAAAAGGATTACCTGTTCCGCCAGACATGATTACCACATTACCCGCCTCCAGCAATTCGATAGCCCTCCATTTATTGTAGTACTCACCGATAGGCTCCATACGGATAGCCGTAAGCACCTTTGCCTTTACGCCTAAAGCCGTAAGCGCCGAGCTCAACGCCAAACTATTTATTACCGTAGCCAGCATCCCCATCTGGTCGCCTTTCACCCGGTCGAACCCTTTCGAGGCGCCGCTCAATCCACGGAAAATATTTCCTCCGCCAATGACAATCCCTATTTGCACGCCCATCTCGGCTATTTCCTTGATTTGCGCCGCATATTCGTTCAGACGGACTTCGTCAATTCCATACTGCTTTCCGCCCATAAGCGATTCTCCGCTCAGTTTCAACAAGATACGTTTATATTTAGCCATACGTTTTTGATGATTAGAATGATTCTCAGGACAAATATACAAATTTTATATGGATTTCATAATTAAAACCGTGGCATATGCGGCTATTCCTTCTTGCCGACCGGTAAAGCCCAGTTTCTCGGTCGTTGTCGCTTTGATGGATATATCCCCCTCATCCACCTGCAAGACACCGGCAAGCACACGCTTCATCTCCGGAATATGCGGGTTCAGCTTCGGACGCTCGGCGGCTACGGTCGCATCAATATTACCTAACTCATACCCTGCCTCACGGAGCAATGCCATGGTCTTGCGAAGCAGGATTTTGCTATCGATATTCTCGTATTCACCGGCCGTATCCGGAAAATGATACCCGATATCCCGCATATTGGCCGCACCCAACAAAGCATCGCAGATGGCATGAATCAGCACATCCGCATCGCTATGCCCCAAAAGTCCTTCGGTATGTTCTATTTTGATTCCACCCAGCCACAAGTCGCGCCCGCTCACAAGCCGGTGCACATCATAGCCGAATCCTACGCGTATTTTCATCAATTTATCTTTTTTAGATTTATGCAAAGATAGGCCACGAATCAGGAACCGGCAAGTTTTTTGTAAAGAAAAATCATCGGGAAAAAGAAGATTCCTCCACGAGATAAAACCGAAGGCAAAAGCTATGCCGGGCTTCGCGAAAAAAGATGCCTATCTTCGTCGGCGTTTATGCCTATGTTCGATTCCGTTTATGCCTAACTTTTCCGACAAAGATAAGCATGAATTTTCGGGCCTATCCGGTCTTTTTTTACAAATTCAGGAAAAAGCCTGACTATAAACGTCATAAATCAAGACAAACAAAGACATAACAAGAAAAATCTTCCCATAAAAGCCCATCAAACAAAAAAGAATGCTAATTTTGCAAATTCAAGGAAAAACAAGGAAATGACGCACGAAGAAGTAAAAACAATGCAAAAGGTGCCCGAACCGACCCTGCGCCGATTGCCATGGTATCTTGCCTTCATCAAATTGTTGCAAGGCAGGGGCGAATCGGTCGTGTCGTCTACGCAAATAGCCAAAGAAATCAATGTAGATGCAAGTCAGGTCGCAAAGGACTTGTCATACGTCAACGTAGCAGGGAAAACGCGCGTGGGCTATGAAGTAGACGAACTGACGGACGAGTTGAATGATTTTCTGGGATTTACTTCATCACACAAAGCCTTTCTGTTCGGAGTCGGGAGCTTAGGCGCAGCCTTGTTGCAGGACTCCGGTTTGAAGCAATACGGATTGGACATCGTGGCCGGATTCGATGTCAAGCCCTCTTTGGACGGAACTTCGATAAACGGCATTCCGGTCTATCACCTCAACCGTTTCCTTGAGAAACAAAAAGAGATAAATGCCACCATCGGGGTCATTACCGTACCGGTCGACAAGGCACAGGAGGTGGCCGACCAAATCATTGCGGGCGGAATCAAAGGACTTTGGAACTTCACCCCGTTCCGCATCCGCGTGCCGGAGCATATCGTTATCCAAAACACTTCGATGTATGCACATTTAGCGGTCATGTTTAATCGTTTGAATTCTATAAACACTTGAAATGAAAATAATAGCGGTAGGAATGAATTACGCGGCCCACAATAAAGAGCTGCATCATACGTTAGAAATAACAGAGCCTACAATCTTCCTGAAGGCCGACTCGTCCTTATTGAAAGACGGGAAGCCTTTCTTTATTCCGGATTTCTCGTCGGAGATGCATTATGAAACGGAATTGGTGGTGAAGATTGACCGGTTGGGGAAAAACATCGCGGAGCGATTCGCGCACCGTTATTATAATGAGGTAACGGTAGGCATCGACTTTACGGCACGAGACCTGCAACGTCGTTTACGCGAGCAGGGATTGCCCTGGGAAATCAGCAAGGCATTTGACAACTCGGCGGCTATCGGTACGTTTGTTCCTCTGAATGAAGCAGGAGAGGTAAATCATCTTTCTTTCCATTTGGACATAAACGGACAAACCGTCCAGCAAGGATGTACGGAAGATATGCTTTTCTCGGTCGATAAGATTATAGCCTATGTCAGCCGTTTCTTTACATTGAAGATTGGAGACCTGATTTACACAGGGACTCCGGCAGGTGTCGGAGCGGTGCATATAGGAGACCATTTGGAAGGATACTTAGGCGACCGGAAGTTATTGGATTTCCATGTCCGTTGATAGGTACTTATCTCCACCCTGGCTCAGCTTGTTAATATAAATAGGTATGAAGCGAAGTTTACTACGTATTATTATCACCATTTTGTCTTTAGCGTCAAGTTGGAGCGCAACAAGTCAATATGCCGCCCATTCCCAACTTTCGTCCGGCCGATGGGTCAAGATAAAGGTTGAGCAATCCGGCGTGTACCGGCTTACGGCCTCCGCACTGGCGGATATGGGATTCACAGACCCCTCGAAAGTATCAGTACATGGTTATGGGGGCTGGATATTGGATGAGGACTTCTCAAAAGGAACTTATCTGGATGATGTCCCGGCTATCCCCATCTGGCGAGATGGCGAATCCATTTACTTTTACGCCAAAGGACCGGTCAAATGGGAATATAATGCCTACGACCGGCGTTTCTCGCATACCAATAATCCCTACTCTACGGCTGGATATTATTTTGTAACCGATGCAACCGATGTACTGAATATGGAAACACAAGCCTCGGTAGAGGGTGCGGTACGCCAAATATCCACCTTTGATGATTATCAGGTTTGGGAGACCGAGTCGGTTGCCGTAAACGAATCCGGGCGCCAATTGTTCGGAGAATCCTTTACCACAACGACTTCACGTGATTTCTCCTTCACCGTACCGGGCATTACGCAGGATGATGCCATCATCACCATGCGGTTTATTGCCAAGACCTCAAGCCGCACACCGGTGACCTTGGAGGTCGGGGACGAACGGTTGAATCTCTCTATCTCGGCCCCGGTTCAATATGAGACCTATACCGCGGCCGTAGCTGATTCCGGTTCGATAGTCTGGCGGGGAGAAAAAAACGAACGGGTAAACATGAATGTAACGTATGGAAAGTCCGGAGATGAGAATGCCCATCTGGATTACATCCGTTTCCAAATGAGACGTGCCCTGCGGTTATACGATTCGCAAACGGCATTCCGGAGCACGGATGCCATCGGGAATGTTTCCCGCTTCCAAGTAGAGGATGCCTCATAATCCACAATCGTATTCGAGATAACCGATACACAAGCCCCCAAGCTGGTAAGCACGGCATTAGACGGGAGCACGCTTTCCTTCTCGATTTCCGCCTCCTCCCAGCTCCGGGAATTTGTGGCCTTCGATAAGGATAGATTGAACAATGCACCTATCATCGTAGGAGAAATCAATCCGCAAGACCTACATGGCATGGAACTTCCCAATATGGTCATCATTGTCCCGAACGCCTTTACTTCGCAAGCCGAACGCCTGGCGGAAGAGCACCGGAAACGGGACGGACTGAAGGTTGCGGTCATTAATCCGGAGGCTATCTACAATGAGTTCTCCAGTGGAATGCCGGAAGCTACCGCCTATCGCCGGATGCTGAAAATGTTCTATGACCGGAGCACAGATACAGATGCTTTGCAATATCTGTTGTTGTTCGGGGATGGCGCATTTGATAACCGCGGATTGACACACGAATGGTCTCAGAACAGTTCGTTATTGAGCAATATGCTCTTAACCTACCAATCGGAGAACTCCATCAACATCTATTCCTATACCAGCGATGATTATTTCGGAGCGTTGGAAGATAATAGCGGACGGAATCTAGCCTCAGACCGGATGTGCATCGGAATCGGGCGTTTGCCGGTGCGCTCCTATACGGAAGCCCAGGCGGCCGTAAATAAAATCATCTCTTATATGGATAACACCCTACCGGGCGATTGGAAGAGCAATATCACTTTTATGGCGGATGACGGGAGTAATGCAGATCTGGAATCAAATGACGGGCCTCAACAACACATGGATCATGCAGATGAATTAGCACAGATCGTTCAGGAGAATTATCCGGAGTTCCGAATCAACAAGCTCTATTTCGATGCGTATACCAAAGAGAGGACCGGAGGTAACGCCTCCTATCCGGACGTTGAGCACAACCTCCAAAAGCAATTGAGGAACGGATTGATGATCTTGAATTATGTAGGACATGGTAATACGACCAGCCTGAGTGACGAGCATGTGGTCACCCAATCGGCCATCCAACAATACAACTATCCCTATCTTCCTTTATGGATTACGGCTACCTGCGATTTTACCCGCTTCGATGCGTTATCCACCTCGGCGGGTGAATCGGTATTCCTCAACGAGAAGAGCGGAGGCATTGCTCTGTTCACCACCACCCGAACCGTATTTTCCGGAAATAATGCCAATATCAACAGAGCCCTCATCAACAATCTGTTCGAGAAAGACGAGAACGGAAAACATCTGACATTAGGAACCATCATCCGGAATGCCAAGCAAGCCCTCTCCGGAGATGACAACAAACTAAAATTCCTCTTGATCGGAGACCCGGCATTGCGCCTGGCCTATCCCGATTACGAGATAGCCGTTACAAAGATAAACGGCACTCCGATCGAAGAAGCCGGTATTCCGACTATCCGGGCGCTGGAACGTGTAACGGTAAGCGGAGAGGTACGTACCCCCTCCGGCGTAAAAGACCCGCAATTCTCCGGTTCATTAGACATAACCGTATTCGATAGCCAACAGACCATCACCACACTGGATAACTTCGGAACCGGTACGCACTTCACCTATACCGATTATCCTAATACCTTATATATAGGCTTCGATTCCGTTCAGCAAGGGGAATTCAGTTTCACCTTTACGGTACCGAAGGATATTTCCTATTCCAACGATTTCGGGAAAATGAATCTTTATGCGTTCAATGCCACCGACTCTATCGAAGCCCATGGCTCATTCCGGGATTTTCGCGTAGGAGGAACCTCGGATACCGGTTCTGATGATGAGGCAGGGCCGGAAATCCGTTACCTTTATCTGAACGACACGACCTTTGTGGATGGCGGGAAAGTCAATGCCACTCCCCTATTTGTCGCTTCATTATGGGACGCAAGCGGAATCAACATCACCGGAAGCAGCATCGGGCACGACATGATGCTGATTATTGATAACCAAGTAGTCAAAAGCTATAATCTGAATGATTATTATCAACTTTCCGGAGAAGAGGGGGCAGGATTGGTGATCTTCTCGATTCCGGAACTGGAACCGGGAGTACATACGGCCGAGTTCAAGGTTTGGGACGTGCTGAACAATTCCACCACGCAAACCTTCTCATTCGAGGTCGTAGACGATTTGAAACCCCAACTGATTAAACTTTATGCGGCACCCACTCCGGCACGTGAGCAGGTCACATTTTACCTGCATCATAATTTGCCAGAGTCCCAATTGAATGTCCGCATCGAGGTATTCGATATGGCGGGACGTTTGCGCTGGAATCATGAAGAGACCGGTTCGTCCGAAGCCTTCAAAGCTTATCAATTAACATGGAATCTGGAAGGGAATAACGGCACCCGCCTGCGCCCCGGCATTTATATTTACCGGGCATCGCTTAGTTCGGGGAAATCCAAGACCATAACCGATGCAAATAAAATGATTATCCTGGCACAATAAAAGCCGGAATCTTCTGTTATTAATAATGATTGTTTTTAACTTAGCATACAACTTGAAGAAGATGATTAAATATCGTAGTTTAAGAGCTTTTGTCCTGCTGACGGCATTCTTGTTTGGTTTCGGAAACCGGATTTGGGCACAAGACGGAGAAAACCCGAAAGCCAATTGGGCACCTATCAATACGGCGGTTCCCTCTCTCTCCATTGCACCGGACGCACGAGGAGGCGGTATGGGAGACCTCGGTGTAGCAACACTTCCTGACGTCAATTCCCAATACTGGAACCCGGCCAAGTATGTGTTCAATTACAGTAATGCCGGAGTATCCCTTTCCTACACGCCTTGGTTACGCCGGTTGGTCAACGATGTCGCTTTGTTGAACCTGTCCGGGTACTTGAAGTTAGGAACAGATGAACGGCAAGCCATAGCCGCTTCTTTGCGTTACTTCTCCTTTGGCGAAGTGGTAGATAATAACCTCGCCGGAGAGACACAAATGATTACCAATCCGTATGAAATGGCATTCGATGTGAGCTATAGCCGTAAATTATCCGAATCCTATTCAATGGCGGTGGCTTTGCGTTATATCCGCTCCGACCAAGGGGCAGATGCAACGGACGAGCGCGTACCGGGCAATGCCTTTGCCGCTGATGTGGCCGGATATTTGGAGAAATATGTCATCTTAGGGAATGCGGAAGCCTTATGGAGCTTCGGATTCAATATCTCGAACATCGGTACCAAGATTTCGTATGACGAAGGGGCTACCAACCAGTTCCTGCCCACCAAACTGGCCATCGGTACCGGTTTGCTTTATCCTTTGGACGATTATAATGAAATCGGTGTCTATGTGGACATCAGCAAATACTTGGTTCCGAGCGAACCGCAAATGACCGGTACGACCGAAGAGGATATCCAAGACTACAACGATGCGGTAGATGAATACAACACGATGTCGCCCATCACCGGTATGTTCAAGTCGTTCGGCGATTCCCCGTTAGGATTTAAGGGCGAGATGCAGGAAATCATGGCCTCGGTGGGCTTGGAATACAGCTATAACCAGCAATTCTTTGTGCGCGGAGGATATTATTACGAGAATCAAAATATGGGTAACCGCCAATATTTCTCGTTCGGTGCCGGTTTCCGCATGAGCGTGTTCCAATTAGATGCGGCTTATTTGCTCAGTACCGTACAAAGCAACCCCTTGGACCAGACATTGCGTTTCTCGCTTTCGTTCGACATGGACGGAATCAAGAATCTATTCCGATAAACAATTTGTGGGGGAATATCAAAATGTCAAAACGTCAGATTACCCCACAAAATACGCCCGTTTTCCGGACCCCTGTCCGGATTTTTCAAAACGAAGGCCTTCTCAGAGAGTTGAGGAGGCGTTTTTCGGGGTGTAACTAATTCGCTATTATCCAATTACGCCTAATAATTTTCATTCTCCAAAAACGTTCATTCAGAAGGAATCAGAGGCCGGTTATCAGAAAACACAAGGCAATTCTTCCCCAAGAACCGATATTTTGGGAAAATCGAGGGAGATTTTCAAGAAAAGATGCCGACATTTTCCTCAAAACATAGGCATCTTTGAAGCGAAAGATAGTAGGCTTTGAAGGAAAAGATAGGCATGAATCTGCACAAAACCGGGCATAAAAGAAGAAAAATCCCCCTTATTCCGCTCTATTTTGAAAGATTTACCCCAAATGCACGTTAGCCCAAACAAGGGGAATAGAGCAAAACGAAAGGAAAACACAAAATTCCCAATCAAAAATACACATTCCGGTTTACATTTAATCCGTTAATAAAATAAAAATACTCCTATTCCTTTATTTTCTCTTTAAACCATCTTATCCGGGAATAGTCAAAAAAGCGTTGAATAAAAAGTAAGGTGGTTTAAGAATGGCAAATCAGCGTTTTAGCGTTCTTTAAACTTGAAAATTGGTTTTCTATTGGTTAAATCCATTACTTTTGTGACGCAAACAGACTTAATTTATAACTATTAGACTTAAAAATGTGTTGATGAAATGAGATGCAAATTGTTCGCCTTATTGTGTTTGGTGTTATTAGCCCTGCCAATGAATGCACAAACCAACAAGGGTGATTTCGTAGTAAAAGGGCAAGTATTAGATTCGTTAAGCCGTGAGACGGTCCCGTATGCCGCAATTAATTTCGCGTTGGCCAGTGCCCCGCAAAAATCCGTCGCGCTATTGGCTTGTGATTTGGACGGTCTCTTTGAGGTAACGTTAGAAAAGCCGGGAAAATATATCGTCACGCTACAATCATTAGGAAAAAAGAAGACATCGAAAACCTTCGTCTTAGGAAAGCAGAAGACGCTGGACTTAGGCAAGTTGTTGATGCGCGATGATAGCGAAGTGCTGAACGAAGTGACGGTAACGGCACAAAAGAAGATGGTCAAGGTGGAAATGGACAAGCTGACTTATAGCTTGGATGAAGACCCCGAAGCGCAAACCAGTAACACACTGGATATGTTGCGCAAGGTGCCGATGATTACGGTCGACGGAAATGATGAAATCCAGCTTCAAGGTTCGACCAACTTCAAGATTTATGTAAACGGAAAGCCGTCCAACATGATGAACAACAATCCGGCCGATGTATTGAAAAGTATGCCGGCCAACTCGGTAAAAGACATCGAGGTCATCACCGACCCGGGTGCAAAATATGACGCAGAAGGCGTGGGCGGTATCATCAATATCATCACGACAAAGAACGCGCTGGAAGGGTACACCGCATCTTTGAATGCTGATGCCAGCGTACAAGGACGAATGGGAGCCGGGGCTTACGTATCCGCCAAAATCGGCAAGTTCGGTATCACGGGAAACTACAAATACAATCATGAAAATTCGCCTTGGAACGAATCCTCATCCGTTCGTGAGACCTACGGTTCGGAGACCAACATGCGCACGTTGTTATCGCAAGAGGGACGAAGCAAACGCCAAGGTCCGTTCCAGTTCGGATACCTCGAAGGAAGCTATGAAATCGACTCGTTGAATTTGTTGAGCGTCGGCGTGAACCTATTCCGGGGAGAAGCAACCAACAAAACAGAATATGACGTAGACATGATGCAAGGAGACGACCTTACGGACTTTGCTTACCGGTTCGATCGCCGGAGCCGTTCGACATCTGTATTCGGATCGACCGATGTCAATGTAGATTACCAGCATTCTACCCATCGGAAGGACGAATTATTGACCTTCTCGTATCGCTTCAGTCATACACCGAATGATAACGAAAGCTATACAGACCTTTACGATATGGAAGGAAACTATGATCAGGATGACCTCTATCCACGTTGGGACATCAATGATGCATCTGCAGTAGAACATACGGCACAAATTGACTATACCACCCCGCTTTGGGAAGGCCATACGATAGAAGCCGGAGCCAAATATATCTTCCGTCGGAGCGATAGTGAGACGTTACGCCAATATCAGGACTCCGTTACAGGCGATTGGAATGCGGAGTATGACGCAAATAGCGATTTCCAGCATAACCAGCATATCTATTCCGCTTATTTAGGCTATACGGTAAATATCGGGAAACTCGGCATCAAAGCCGGTGCCCGTGCCGAAGGAACATCCTTGAATGCCAACTTCGCCTACGCTCCGGATATGAACTTCAGCACCAATTATTTCAATGTAGTGCCGAACCTGACCTTATCGTACAAGATTGACATGGCGCAACAGATTCGTGTAGGTTACAATATGCGTATCCGTCGTCCGAATATCTGGAACTTAAACCCGTATGTAGATACCACCGACCCGGAAAATATCAGCTTCGGTAATCCGAACCTGGACCCGGAAAAGAGCAATCGTCTGAGTTTGAATTATAGTTATTTCAATACGAAATTCAACATGAACGCCAACCTGACTTACCGTTTCGAGAATAACGGTATCGAAGAGATTGTGCGTATGAACAATAACATATCGGAGACTACATACGACAATATCGGGAAGAGCAAGAATGTAGGTTTCTCTTTGTATATGAGCTACACGCCTATCGAACTGTTGCGCATCATCTTCAACGGAGGTGCCAACTATTCGGACATGAGCAGCAATGAAGAAGGATTAAGCAATAGCGGTTTTAGCGGACGTATGTTTGCCGGATTGCAATTCACCCTGCCCAAAGATTGGCGAGTAGACCTTCGTGGAGGCTATTTCTCTCCGCGTATCTCCTTGCAAGGAAGCCGTTCACCGATGTACTTCACCGACTTTGCGGTCAACAAGAGTTTCTTGAACAAGAAGCTGACGGTTTCTTTGACCTGTCGTAATCCGTTCTGGAAAGATATCAAGATGGAAAGCACGACCGAAGACCCTGCCTTCCACATGGTCAGCACCAACTATATGCGTGCACGTGATTTCCGTATAAGTGTAACCTATCGATTCGGTACGTTGAAGAGCGCCATCAAGAAGGTAACACGTGGCATCCGCAATGATGATGGAGGAGATAATGGCGGAGGCCAGGGAGGGGGCATGATGTAATGCCACCCGAGTAATAATCTCACAAGAAATCATTATCTTTGCACTATAATAAATAAAAGTATGATTATTATAGGTATCGCAGGAGGAACCGGTTCGGGGAAAACGACCGTAGTCCGTAAAATCATAGATAGTTTGCAAGCGGGAGAAGTCGTACTTCTCCCGCAAGACTCCTATTATAAGGATAGCAGTCATGTGCCCGACGAGCTTAAACAACAAATCAACTTCGACCATCCGAACGCATTCGACTGGCCTTTGTTGCTGGAGCATATCCAAA
This sequence comes from uncultured Parabacteroides sp., assembly GCA_900547435.1. Taxonomy (GTDB): domain Bacteria; phylum Bacteroidota; class Bacteroidia; order Bacteroidales; family Tannerellaceae; genus Parabacteroides. The sequence goes on along the minus strand of URGO01000012.1, from coordinate 15,340 downwards.
TGCTGAAAGAGGGAAAAGCCATCGACCAGCCGGTCTATCACATGCCAACCTGCTCACGCCTGAAGGAGACTATCCACATTGAGCCTCGCCCCGTGATTATCATCGAAGGGATAATGGCATTGTGGGACGCTTCGCTCCGCGAGATGATGGACTTGAAGCTTTTTGTAGATGCCGACCCGGACGAACGCCTGATACGGGTCATCCAACGGGATGTCATAGAGCGCGGGCGAACGGCCGAAGCCGTGATGGAACGTTATACGCGCGTCCTCAAACCGATGCACCAGCAATTCATCGAACCGACCAAGCGTTTTGCGGACCTTATCATTCCCGAAGGCGGAAATAATGAGATTGCTATCCACATCCTCAAAATGTATATCGAAAAGCATCTCCACCATAAGGTCAACATGTAGTTGCCCTCGGAAAATTCATGCCTATCTTTGCTGGCATTCATGCCTGACTTCGGAAACAAAGATAGGCATCTTTCCCGTCAAAGATAGGCATAATTTTCTTCCATCCTCCGCAAAGGAGTAAAACAGCCCTTAAAATCCTGCAAAATAGTTAAGGAATAGCCTCTATTTCAAGAAATATTCGTACATTTGTTAGCTTATTTGTGAAAAAGAAGATTATAACAGACTAAAACAAAAATAGACTCATGAGTGAAGAAATTAAGAATGCATCTTCGGAATACTCTGCGGATAGTATTCAAGTACTTGAAGGATTAGAAGCGGTACGCAAAAGACCGGCAATGTACATCGGCGATATTAGTGAGAAGGGTCTCCATCATCTGGTATATGAAGTTGTTGATAACTCTATTGATGAGGCACTGGCCGGATATTGTACAATGGTCGACGTAATAATCAATGAAGATAATTCAATCGTCGTAACGGATAATGGCCGAGGCATTCCGGTTGATATTCATGAGAAAGAGGGTAAATCCGCATTGGAAGTCGTATTGACGGTACTTCATGCCGGTGGTAAGTTCGACAAAGGGACCTACAAGGTATCCGGAGGTTTGCATGGCGTGGGCGTTTCGTGCGTGAACGCGCTTTCCACCTACCTAAAAGCAGAGGTACGTCGTAACGGACATGTCTACATGCAAGAGTTCTCTTGCGGAAAACCATTGCATGATGTAGAGATTGTAGGAGATGCAGACACAACCGGTACCACGATTACCTTCAAGCCGGATGGAAGCATCTTTACCGTAACGGAATATAAATACGACATCTTGGCGACACGCTTGCGCGAACTGGCCTTTCTGAACGCCGGTATCACTTTGCGCCTGACCGATAAACGTGCGGTCAAGGAGGATGGCTCCTACAAGTCTGAAACATTCCATTCGGAAAAAGGTCTGATGGAATTTGTCGAATACATAGACCGCTCGAAAGAGAAACTGATTCCGGATGTCATCCATATCGTAACAGAGAAGCAAGGTATTCCCGTAGAAGTAGCCATGACCTACAATACCTCGTACAACGAAAGTGTATTCTCGTATGTGAATGACATCAACACCATCGAGGGCGGAACGCATGTGGCGGGATTCCGTCGCGGTCTGACCCGTACGTTGAAGAAATATGCCGAAGACTCCAAATTGCTGGAAAAAGCTAAGGTGGAGATTCAAGGAGATGATTTCCGCGAAGGACTTACGGCCGTTATCTCCATCAAGGTGGCTGAACCTCAATTCGAGGGACAGACCAAGACCAAATTAGGAAATAACGAAGTAACGGGAGCGGTAGACCAAGCCGTGGGTGAAGCTTTAGGGTATTATCTGGAAGAACATCCCAAAGAGGCGAAAACTATTGTTGAGAAGGTTATCCTTGCGGCATCCGCACGCCAGGCTGCCCGTAAAGCCAGAGAACAGGTGCTCCGCAAATCGCCCATGACGGGAGGAGGACTTCCCGGAAAGCTGGCCGATTGCCAATCGAAAGACGCTTCCATCTGCGAATTATTCCTGGTCGAGGGTGATTCAGCAGGGGGTACCGCCAAGCAAGGGCGCGATAGCAAATTTCAAGCAATCCTCCCCTTGCGTGGTAAGATTCTGAACGTAGAAAAGGCCATGGAGCATAAAGTGTTCGAAAGCGAGGAGATTCAGAATATATTCCGTGCCATGGGAGTAACGGTCGGCACAGAAGAGGACCCGAAAGCCTTGAACATGGACAAGTTGCGCTACCATAAGGTGATTATCATGACCGATGCCGATGTGGACGGAAGCCATATAGCCACCTTGATTCTGACCTTCTTCTTCCGCCGGATGCGCGCGCTGATAGAGAACGGCTATGTTTATCTGGCCACTCCTCCTTTGTATCTGTGCAAAAAAGGCAAAGTGGAGGAGTATTGCTGGACCGACCAGCAACGCCAGGCATTCATCCTAAAATATGGCGGAGGGGATGAAAAGCAGATTACGACACAACGTTACAAAGGTTTGGGTGAAATGAGTGATCGCCAGCTTTGGGAGACCACCATGAATCCGGAGAACCGTACATTGAAGCAAATCACCATAGATAATGCGGCAGAAGCCGACCAGATCTTCTCGATGTTGATGGGCGAGGACGTAGGTCCGCGTCGCGAATTTATCGAGGAGAATGCCACTTATGCCAATATTGACGCATAATTGAGAATGATTTCGTCTTTCCACATAAAAGATTTGTTCCAGGAGGTAGATTCTTTCCGAAGCGGGAAAGAATCTCCTCGAATCGGAGTCTCGGCCAACCGCAGAGAGGGACAAGCGTGTGTTGCCGAGACTTATATACAAGCTATCCTTCAAGCCGGGGGAGCACCTGTTATCATCCCGGCCATGATGGACTGGCAAGCCCTGACGAGCATAGTCAATTCGATTGACGGACTCTTGATGACGGGAGGCGGAGATATCAATCCGCTATTTCTGGGAGAGGGCCCCATCCCGGCACTCCAAGATGGAGATACGCTTCGCGATGCGTTTGACCTGGCGTTAATCCGTCTGGCTTCTAACCGGCAAATACCGATGATGGGGATTTGCCGGGGGCATCAGATACTGAATGTGGCCTTTGGCGGGAATATCTTACAGGATATCTATACGCAAAGCGACCATCCGGTGCTCAAACATAGCCAGAAATTTCCCCGTGAACAGGTGTCTCATTCCGTCAAGCTGAATACCGGCGAGACGATTTATGTCAATTCTTTCCATCATCAGGCCATAAAGGATATCGCGCCCGAATTTATCGAAACGGCTATAGCCCCGGATGGCATAAATGAGGGCATACGTCATCCGGAGAAAAACATCTTCAGCGTGCAATGGCATCCGGAAGCCTTGGCTACCCATGAGGACAAGAATGCACAAGCCCTTTTCGAAGCTTTTGTTCGTAACGCATCAACATACCAACAAGCCAAGCGATTGCATCATCGGATAATCACCTTGGATTCGCATACAGATACCCCCATGATTTTCCCCAATGAGTTCAATATTGGGAATAAAGAAGGAGGTAAAGTCAATCTCCCCTTCATGGAAGAGGGACTGATTGACGCTACATTTATGGTGGCTTACATCCCACAAGGAGCACGTGATGAAGAATCCCTAAAGCAAGCTACCAACTACGCCATGGAGCGTCTTGCCCAAGTGAAACGCCAAGAGGTGCTGAATCCCACACGCATGGGCATAGCCTATACACCCCAAGATATAAAGAGATTGAAGGAAGAAGAGAAAAAAGCGATTTGCTTAGGTGTAGAAAACGGGTATGCCATTGGCAAGGATTTAAAGAACATTGCCCGATTCAAAAAGGAAGGAGTTTGCTATATCACGCTCTGCCATAACGGGGATAATGATATTTGCGATTCCGCCCGAGGAAAAGGAGAATGGAACGGACTGAGTCCTTTCGGGAAGGAGGTGGTCCGGGAAATGAACCGATTAGGTATTATGATAGACATCTCCCATGCTTCGGAAAAGACATTCTATGATGTGCTGGAACAGAGCCAATATCCGATTATCGCGTCACATTCTTCCGCACGTGCCTTGTGCAACCATCCCCGGAACCTCACGGATGAACAATTGAAGGCTCTGGCCGGTAAAGGGGGAGTCGTACAACTTTGCCTGTATAAAGGATTCATTAATCCGGAAGCCGGGAAAGCCTCTTTAAGCGATGCCATCCGGCATATAGAGCATATTGTTGATTTAATAGGTGTAGAACATATCGGCATCGGTTCGGACTTTGACGGAGATGGTGAATTAATCGGGTGTCGTTCCAGCAACGAACTGATAAACATCACTTGTAAACTCATAGAGCATGGATATACGGAAGCTGATATCCGTAAAATTTGGGGAGAGAATTTCTTGCGTGTCATGCAACAGGTGCAGGAGGTATCTCAAGGATAGTAAAATTGATAATCGCTAAAACAAAAAGCAATGATACGGTTTCTTTATTTATTAGCTGCAACGGCATTATTTTCTTGTGGTAACCGGCAGACCAATAGCGCATCCGGTTCTATTACCCCTGAAGTCAAACCCATGCCTACTCAAACGACGCAGACACCGGCATTCGAAGCGGATAGTGCTTACCGATTTGTGGAAAACCAAGTAAAGTTCGGTCCGCGTGTTCCCAATTCTCCGGCACACAAAGCTTGCGGAGATTATCTGGCCTCCGAACTGGAGCGTTTCGGAGCCAAGGTCTATCAGCAGACCATGAATGTAACGGCTTATGATGGTACGGTATTGTCTGCACGCAACATCATCGGTTCTTATAAGCCGGATGCGGAAAAACGAATCCTGTTATTTGCACATTGGGATTCGCGCCCTTATGCCGACCACGACCCGAATCCGACCAAACATAAGCATCCGATTGACGGAGCGGATGATGGAGCCAGCGGGGTTGGTGTCTTGTTAGAAATAGCCCGTCAATTGGGATTAAAGGCTCCGGAAACAGGTATTGATATCATTTTCTTCGATGCTGAAGATTACGGAACACCCGAATTTGTGGAAGAATATAAGCCCGACACCTGGTGTTTAGGCTCACAATTCTGGGCAAAGAATCCGCATATACCCAATTATACCGCTGAGTTCGGTATCTTATTAGATATGGTCGGGAGCAAAGGCGCTGCCTTTTATAAAGAATACACATCCATGCGCTATGCAGCTCGTTATGTGGATTTGGTATGGAATACAGCCCGCGACTTAGGATATGGCAAATTCTTTATCAATGCGGATGGAGGTGCCATTACAGACGACCATCAATATGTTATCGCAGGAAGGAATATTCCTTGTTTGGATATTATCAATTTTGATCCGGAAACCGATAGTGGTTTCGGAAGCTATTGGCATACCGTCAATGACAACATGCAAATTATTGATCGCGAAACGCTAAAAGCGGTAGGCCAAACGGTAATGGAGGTAATTTATAGTTATTAAGTTTTTTCGTTTACGAGTTTTTATGTTTATACTTGAACTAAAAACTCACAAACTTAAAAACATATAAACTAAAAAACTAAATACATATGACAATAAACGAACTACAAGACAATGTGATTGAAGAGTTCTCCGCATTCGATGACTGGATGGACAAATATGCTTTGTTGATCGATTTGGGAAACAGCCTTTCCCCTTTGGATGAGAAATATAAAACGGAGAGCAATCTTATCGAAGGATGCCAAAGCCGTGTTTGGCTTCAGGCTGATTATAAAGACGGGAAGATTATCTTCCAAGGAGATAGCGATGCGGTCATCGTGAAAGGTATCGTTTCCTTACTGATCAGCGTTTTGTCCGACCATACTCCGCAAGAGATTTTAGATGCCGACCTTTATTTTATCGAACGAATCGGACTGAAAGAACATCTTTCCCCGACACGTTCCAATGGATTGGTAGCTATGGTAAAGCAAATGCATCTGTATGCAGTCGCTTTCCGAGCTAAGGAAAAAGAAAACAATTAAATGAGGAATGAAGAATTCTTCATTCCTCATTCTTCATTATTTTTATTATTTCAACAACGAGCAAGGACAGAGATGGTCTTTCTCGATATCTTTAAAGTAATTATAAGTCCCTACTTTCAATTCGGCACAAGCCGCATCATCACACACGATAATTCCTTTCGGATGAAGTTGCAAGGCGGTAATTGTCCACATTTGGTTTACCGCACCTTCAACCGCTTGTTGCAAAGCACGCGCCTTATTGTGTCCGTTCACCATAATCAGAACCTCTTTTGCATCCAGTACCGTACCTACACCCACGGTTACAGCCGTCTTCGGAACTTTGTTCACATCGTTCTCGAAGAAACGAGAGTTGGCGATAATCGTATCGGTAGTTAATGTCTTCATACGTGTCCGCGAAGACAAAGATGAACCCGGTTCGTTAAACGCGATATGTCCATCCGGTCCGATTCCACCCAAGAAGAGATCTACGCCTCCAACGGCTTTCATTTTTGCTTCGTATGCCGCACACTCCGCTTCGATATCCTCTGCATTCCCGTTCAGGATATTCACATTTTCCGGCTTAATGTCAATGTGACTAAAGAAATTATTCCACATGAAAGAATGATAGCTTTCCGGATGCTCCTTAGGAAGACCTACATATTCATCCATGTTGAAGGTAATCACATGCTGAAAAGAAACCACACCCTGCTTATTCAGTTCAATCAAGGCTTTATACATACCTAACGGAGATGACCCTGTAGGCAAACCTAATATAAAAGGTTTCTCTTCCGTCGGATTAGCTGCTTTAATCTTAGCAGCTACATAATTGGCAGCCCATTGGGATAGCTGCTCGTAATTCGGTTCGATAATTAATCTCATAATAATTTAGTTTGTTAGTTTTTGTGTTTATAAGTTTGTGCGTTTTTGTAGTTGCTCCGCCATAGCTTGACCCAACGCCCAACAAGCCTCATACTTATCAGCCTTCAGGCCCTGCTTCTGTTCAACAGGCTCGCCTACAACGGTCCAACCCATCTTCTCGCCAAAGGCCGCCAAGCGTTTTACGGCCGCACCCGCCCACGAGAACGAACCAAAATACCCAAACAGGCGTCCTTTCAATTCGCGCAATTCTATCTTCTGCAAAAGCGAGTCGATTTCAGGATAAAGCTGGTTGCAATAGGTCGGGCATCCGATGATAACCGCCTTATATTTGAACATATCCTTAATGATATACGAAGCATGGCTCTTGCTGACATTGTGCATGACAATATTTTTCACACCATGAGCCGAAAGCGAAGAAGCGATAGTCTCGGCCATCTGCTCTGTATATCCATACATGCTTCCATAGACAATAACGACACCTTCCTGGCCTTCATAACGGCTCAGTTCGTCATAAATCTTCACCACTTCAGGAATATGAGCGGTCCAAACCGGTCCGTGGGTAGAACAAATGGTCTGAATATCCAAGCCGGACAATTTCTGAAGCGCTTTTTGTACCGGATTTCCATATTTGCCTACAATATTAGAATAATACCGGCGCATCTCTTCCCAATAATGGTCCAAGTTCAGTTCGGTGTCAAATACTCCTCCGTCCAATGTCCCGAAAGTACCAAAGGCATCCGCCGAGAACAAGATTTTGTCCGTTACATCATAAGTCACCATAACCTCCGGCCAATGGACCATTGGAGCCAGATAGAACATCAATTTGTGATGACCAATCTCCAACGCATCACCCTCCTTGACTTCCACCAGGCCGGTCGTAATACCATGATAGCCCTCCAGCATATCAAACGTACGTTTGTTCCCTACAATCTGCACGTCCGGATACAATTGGCGCAATAAGCGGATGCTACCCGCATGGTCCGGCTCCATATGGTTTACAATCAGATAATCCAAGGGACGCCCACCCAAAGCATCCTCTACCTTCTTCAAGTAAATATCCGAATAGCAGACATCGACCGTATCCACCAGGACCGTTTTCTCGTCTACAATCAGATAGGAATTATAGGAAACGCCATAAGGCAAAGGCCACATATTCTCGAACAACACCTTTTGCCGGTCGTTCACACCCACATAATAAACCTTGTCTGCAAGTTCTTTTAGTCGATACATATCTCTCAATTAAGAATGAAGAATAAAGTTTCTAATTTTCAATTTTTCTCTGCGCTCTCCATACGAAGTAAATCCCGGCCAATACGAACGGGATACTGAGGAGTTGTCCCATATTCAGCACCATATCCGCCTCGAATGCCTCCTGGTCGTTTTTCAAGAATTCGATGAAGAAACGGGCGGTAAATATGCAAATCATGAAGATACCGAAGATGAAGCCCTCCTTCTTCCAGGCCTCTTTCTTGAAATAGAGCCAATAACAAAGGAAAAAGGTCAACAGATAACACCCGGCCTCATACAATTGCGTCGGATGGCTCGGAGCAGAAAATATAGGCTCGGCGCCTGCTTTCCATTGATGAAGATTCGTGATAAAACGAAAAGCCCAAGGTGCATCCGTGGGATGTCCGTATATTTCATGATTCATCAGATTGCCCAATCGGATCATGGCCGCCACAAGTCCCGTGGGAACGACCAGTTTGTCGAAGGTCCAAAGCATACTCTTATGGGAGACCCGTCTGGAATAAAAATAAATGGCAATGATGATGCCCAGCGTACCTCCGTGGCTGGCAAGACCGCCCTCCCAGATCTTCAGGATTTCGACCGGATTGGCCAGATAATAGTCCGGCGCATAGAACAAACAATGTCCCAAACGCGCCCCGATAGCCGTACCGAGTATGGTATACATCAAGAGCGAATCAATCCATTCCGGCTTCAACTGCTCCTGTTTCCACATCTTCTGGACAATCAGATAACCAATCCAAAAGCCTAATGCGAAAGCCAAACCATACCAACGTATCTCCCGCGAACCGATAGAGAACATGGCGGGGTCGGCCGTCCATGTGATAAAATCCAACATAATTTCTTAAATTGAAAATTGAAAATTGAAAGTTGAAAAAAGAGGCATTTGTCAAATTTCCAATTTTCAACTTTCAATTCTCAATTCAGTTAAACCAGTCTCCGTATCAACGCATCGCGCTCGCCATAAAGCATATCGATGATCGGCAATTCAATCATGGTATAAGCGCCCGGTTGTTGCTTCAAGCTGGCACGGGCCACCGATACCAGAATCTGTGCGGTCAATGCCGGGTTATTGATTTTCATATCGAACTCAACCAATTGGTTCTGCGTCTTACCCGATACGCCCTTGCGTACTAAGTTAACGCCATGCCCCATATCCTTCAGCGCGTCGACCGATTCCACCTGAATCACGTGCGTTTCATCATGCGCAAAGTAATCATCCGCCTTGATAGCTGCTGCTACCTGCTTGAACTCATACCCGTCCTTTACTTCGATATAGACCATGCGGCGATGAACCCCCGTTCCCAAAGGAATAGTCATGCTCAATGCGGCTTTTACCCCCTCAATAGCCTTTACCGCTACGGTATGTCCCATACTCATACCCGGGCCAAAGTTCGTATACGTGATTCCTTTCGGTACCATAGCCTCCAGCAAGGCACGTACCACAGAGTCGCTTCCCGGGTCCCATCCGGCCGAGATAACCGACACGGCATTGTGTGCCTTGGCCACGGCATCCAACGAAATGCGCAAATCGGCGATACTTCCGTGAATATCAAAACTATCCACCGTGTTGATGCCCAACGCCAGGATTTCTTTCGCATAGTGCTCTACCTGACGGGTCGGAGTAGCCAATATAGCCACGTCCACATCTTCCAATTTCGTGATAGCGTCTACCACCGGAATATCTTTCAACTCTGCGGGGACGTTTGTAGGGTCACGACGAATAACACCTGCCACTTCAAAGTCCGGAGCTACTTCCAATGCTTCCAAAACATACTTTCCGATATTGCCATACCCAACGATGGCTGCTCTAATCTTTTTCATATATAAAAAATAATCAATTCACGCAAAGGTAGAAATAAATAAGCATTTACAAGATTAAGCTATATCAAAAATAGATAGCCGGAATATTTTTTACCGTAATTTAACGTGTGAAGAATGGATTTGATGGTCCTTTTGGCACAAGAAGGCTTTCCCGAAATTCATGCCTACCTTCGTCGACGTTTATGCCTATCTTTCCAGACAAACATAGGCATGAATCCCATCAAAGATAGGCATGAATTTTTAGGAACAAAATAGGGCTTTTCCCATAAGGAAGAAGCTATAAAAAGATAAGGTAAAGAAACGACCGGAAACGCACCTGTCACTTCTCTACCTTCTCCTTCTTTTCTCATTTCTTCTCATCCGGGATATAATCCTCCTTGATAAACGCATCGTAAACCTGCTTCGGGTGGTCGCTGGTCGAGAAGCCGATATCACCAAAGGTCTGTTGGCGGAACCGCTTCAGTTTCAAGTTGTCCATCGCATACTCGCGCAAGGTCTTCTGTGTATTCCCGAACAAGGAGCTGGAAACCTCCTGGTCCAAAAGATTCTCTTTAGGCGTAATGACCGGCAAGAGCTTCTGCTCCAACAGGCCTCGATAGGCCCCGATATACTCACACCAGCAAGAACCATTCTTTTCAAACAGGCGATACGTATATTTAGACCATGCCGTTTTTAACAAGATACCCTCTTTGGTCACCTCTGCAACGGCCTCTTGCGGATAGGCAAAGTCGCGGATGGTGACAATTTTCTTGTCATCGTTCACCTCTTCCACCTCTGTAATCCAGAAGTCCGAGTGTAATAGCTGATCCAGAATACTGGCCAGGCTTTCTTTGATTTCAAATAGAATTTTCATGATATTTGCCCGTCAGACAGGACTTATTATAATTAATAAAAAACAATGTTCGCAAACGCCCATTCCCGTCGACAAAGTTTTAGAAACAAGGCCCACGTATATTAGGGATATTCCCTTATCTCCTCGCTTCTTTATATCCTTATCTCTAAGCTTTGCGTATATTCATTTTATTAAATAACAATATCAACCGGCAAAAAGTTCAAGGAAAAACAAATAAATCCGTACCTTTGTGGGTAGAAAAAACAGAGTAAAACATCAATATGGAAAAGAATTTTAAAAGGACATTGATAACAACGGCATTGCCGTATGCGAACGGGCCAGTACACATTGGCCATTTGGCAGGAGTTTATGTACCGGCCGATATTTACGCGCGCTACCTCCGCCTGAAGGGAGAGGAGGTGCTGATGATCGGCGGATCGGACGAGCATGGGGTACCTATCACAATCCGTGCAAAGAAAGAGGGCGTTACGCCACAAGATATCGTGGACCATTATCATAATATCATCAAGAAATCATTCGAAGATTTCGGCATCTCGTTTGATATTTATTCGCGTACCACCTCGAAGATTCATTACGAAACGGCATCCGAGTTTTTCCGCACGCTTTACGACAAAGGCGAGTTTATCGAAAAAACCAGTGAGCAATATTATGATGAAGAGGCTAAGCAATTCCTGGCAGACCGCTACATCACCGGAACCTGTCCGCATTGCGGAAACGAACATGCCTACGGGGACCAATGCGAGGCGTGCGGTACGTCGTTGAGCCCTACGGAACTGATCAACCCCAAGTCGGCCATCAGCGGAAGCCAACCCGTGATGCGCGAGACCAAGCACTGGTATCTGCCTTTAGACAAATGGGAACCGTTCCTCCGCCAATGGATATTGGAAGGACATAAAGAATGGAAACCAAACGTGTACGGGCAATGTAAGAGTTGGCTGGATATGGGATTGCAACCCCGTGCCGTAAGCCGAGACCTGGATTGGGGCATCCCTGTACCGGTCGAGGGAGCGGAAGGCAAAGTGCTGTATGTGTGGTTTGACGCGCCTATCGGCTACATTTCCAACACGAAAGAGTTATTGCCGGATAGCTGGGAAAAATGGTGGAAAGATCCCGAGACAAAGATGATTCATTTCATCGGGAAAGACAATATCGTATTCCATTGCATCGTATTCCCTTCGATGCTGAAAGCGGAGGGTTCCTACAATCTGCCGGAGAATGTACCGGCCAATGAGTTTCTGAATCTGGAGGGAGACAAAATTTCCACCTCGCGCAACTGGGCGGTCTGGCTAAACGAATATTTGGTGGATATGCCCGGCAAACAGGATGTATTACGTTACGTCCTGACGGCTAATGCCCCGGAAACCAAAGACAATGACTTTACGTGGAAAGATTTCCAGGCTCGCAACAACAATGAGCTGGTGGCGATTCTGGGTAACTTCGTGAACCGCGCCTTGGTACTGACCGGCAAGTATTTCGAAAACAAGGTACCGGAAGCAGGCGAATTGACGGAGTATGACCTTCAGACCATTGAGGAGTTCAAGCACGTAAAGGCGGATGTAGAACGCTTGTTGGACACCTTCCATTTCCGGGATGCCCAAAAGGAGGCGATGAACTTAGCGCGTATCGGGAATAAATACTTGGCGGATACCGAACCTTGGAAACTGGCCAAGACGGATATGCCTCGCGTAGCGACAATCATGAATATCGCCTTGCAGATTACCGCCAACCTGGCCATCGCTTTCGAACCGTTCCTTCCGTTCAGCATGAAGAAACTCAACCAAATGCTGAATGTGGAGCCTTTGGGATGGAATCGCTTAGGCGCTACGGATTTGCTGAAAGCCGGACACGAATTGGGACAGGCCGAATTGCTTTTCGAAAAGATTGATGACGAAGTCATCCAGCAACAGGTCAACAAATTATTGGAGACTAAAAAGGCCAACGAAGAGGCGAATTATAAGGCGAACCCAATCCGCGAAAACATTGCATTCGATGATTTCATGAAATTGGACATCCGCGTAGGAACGGTGCTGGAATGTACAAAAGTGCCTAAAGCGGATAAATTACTGCAATTCCTCATTGACGATGGATTGGAAAAACGGACGATTGTATCCGGCATTGCCCAGCATTACAAACCGGAAGAGCTGGTTGGTAAGCAGGTATGCTTTATCGCGAATTTGGCTCCCCGCAAATTGAAAGGTATCGTTTCTGAAGGTATGATTCTTTCAGCCGAGAATTTCGATGGCAAATTAGCGGTTATTACACCCGATAAAGAAGTCAAACCCGGAAGCGAGGTGAAATAAATGGAGATTCAGATGGTCGACCTCCATCGCCAATATCTCCGTCTGAAACCGGAAATAGACCTGGCGATGCAGGAAGTTGTAGATTCTTGTTCTTTTATAAATGGACCGCAGGTGAGAAGTTTTGCTTCTCACCTGTCTGAGTATTTGGGCGTACCTCACGTCATTCCTTGCGGAAATGGGACCGACGCCTTGCAAATTGCGCTTATGTCGCTCAATTTGATGCCGGGAGATGAAGTGATTGTCCCTGCATTTACCTATGTAGCCGCGGCCGAGGTTATCGCCTTGTTAGGACTGATACCGGTCTGGGTGGATGTAGAGGAATCTACATTCAATATCAATCCTTACCAGATTGAAGCGGCTATCTCACCCAAGACCAGGGCCATTATTGTAGTACATCTGTTCGGGCAAAGTTGCGATATGGAGACCATTCATCAAATAGCCGAACAAAATCATTTATATGTCATAGAAGATAACGCACAATCCTTAGGGGCCGAGTGTATTTATTCGGATGGGAAACCGAGAAAGACCGGGACTATCGGACATATCGGAACCACCTCTTTCTTCCCGTCCAAACCCTTGGCGTGTTATGGAGATGGCGGGGCTATCATAACATCAGACGATGGATTAGCCGAACGTATCCGCATGATAGCTAATCATGGCCAAATAAAAAAATATCACCATAAAATAATCGGTTGCAATTCACGTTTGGATACTTTGCAAGCAGCTATCTTAAAAGTTAAATTGCCACATGTAAATGAGTTTGCAGAATCCCGGCAAAGAGTGGCGGAATGGTATGACGAGGCATTAGGGGATGACTCGCGTTGGATAATTCCCCAACGTGCAACCTATTCAACACATGTGTTTCATCAATATACATTGCGCATAAACAACGGGAAACGGGATAAACTCCAGGATTATTTAAAGGAACATGGGATTCCTTCCATGGTCTATTATCCGTTGCCTTTACACCGGCAGGAAGCCTTTTATGGATTGGCACGCAATGGCTCAGTATTGACCCATGCGGAAAATTTGGCACAAGCAGTCCTCTCATTACCGATTCATTCCGAAATGACGAAAGAAGAGGCGGGATATATTATTGAAACAATAAAAGCATTTGAATCATGAAGAAAATCCGTTTCGCAGTAGTAGGTTGTGGACATATAGGCAAACGACATGCTGAGATGATAGTACGGGATGCCGGAGCCGAATTAGTAGCTCTATGCGATATCCGTTCCAAAGAGGAGTTAGGAATTGAAGCGTATGATGTTCCTTTTTTCCCATCTTTAAATGAACTTTTACAAGCTGATTTGGAGGTAGATGTTATCAATATCTGCACGCCGAATGGTTTACATGCCGGAATGGCTATCCAAGCTATCGAATCCGGCCATCATGTTGTCATCGAAAAACCAATGGCATTAACGCTCCAAGACGCGGAAAAAGTCGTTTATACATCGCTCCGTTATCAGAAACAAGCCTTTTGCGTCATGCAAAACCGTTATTCTCCTCCATCGATATGGATTAAAGAGATGGTAGATTCTGGGCGGTTAGGAAACATATATATGGTACAACTGAATTGCTATTGGAATCGGGATAACCGTTATTATAAAGCAGGAGGATGGCATGGAGATGCTCAGTTGGATGGAGGAACTCTATTTACCCAATTCTCACATTTTATTGATATCATGTATTGGCTTTTCGGGGACATCTGCCATATCCAAGCAAAATTCGCCGATTTCAACCACCAGAATTTAACAGCCTTTGAAGATTCCGGATTAATTACATTTGATTTTGTAAATGGAGGAATGGGGTGCTTAAACTATTCAACGGCTGTATGGGACAAGAATATGGAAAGTAGCATGTTGATCATTGCGGAAAACGGCAGCGTAAAGATTGGCGGGCAATATATGAATGAAGTGGAATATTGCCATATAAAAGATTACGAAATGCCAACACTTGCTCCAACTAATCCTGGAAATGATTACGGTCCTTACAAAGGATCAGCACAAAACCATAACTTTGTCATCCGCAACGTTGTCGAAGTTTTATCCGAAACTTCAGGCAAACAAATAACCACGAATGTACTGGAAGGATTGAAAGTAGTGGATATTATCCAAAAGATATATGCTTTAAAAGAAAATAATAAGCATTGACTCCTTTAGTTTATGAGTTTACTGGATTGTGAGTTTAGGTTTTAAACTCATAATCCAACAAACTCACTACTCTCAATCAATCATCCCCAAAATCACAAAGGGTCCGGTTCTTTTGTTTGAACCGGACCCTTCTGCTTTTCTATCAAAAAACGGCGGCTACCTACTCTCCCACTGTTACGCAGTACCATCGGCGTGATTGGGCTTAACTGCTCTGTTCGGAA
>URGO01000011.1 GCA_900547435.1 uncultured Parabacteroides sp. | reverse complement strand
GAGTTTGTCTTTACTCCCCAGTGATCCAGCTGGGGCTCGAACCCAGGACCCCAACATTAAAAGTGTTGTGCTCTACCTGCTGAGCTACTGAATCATCGATGCTTTCGATTCCCGATTGCGAGTGCAAAGGTAGGGTGTTTTTTCTACATCCACAAGTTTTTTGCATTGATTTTTTGTTTATTCCAAAATTTGTGTAGCTTTGTACAAATTAATTTATTTATGGCAGACGATAAGAAGATTATTTTTTCGATGGTCGGGGTTAGTAAAATCTTTCCCCCTCAAAAACAGGTATTAAAGAACATATACCTTTCTTTTTTCTATGGTGCCAAGATTGGTATCATCGGGTTGAATGGCTCCGGAAAGTCCACTTTGTTGAAAATCATCGCAGGTATTGATAAAAATTATCAAGGCGAGGTGGTTTTCTCGCCGGGATATTCCGTAGGATATTTGGAGCAAGACCCCAAATTGGAATCCGGTAAAACGGTTAAGGAAGTGGTTCAAGAGGGCGTACAAGAAATTGTAGATATCCTAAAGGAGTACGAAGAAGTAAACGAACAGTTCGGGGATCCGGAGGTATTGGAAGATCCGGACAAGATGGATGCTCTTATTTCCAAGCAAGCTGAATTGCAGGATAAGATTGATGCGACCGATGCTTGGAATCTCGACACGAAACTGGAACGTGCTATGGATGCCTTGCGTTGTCCTCCTGAAGACCAGTTAGTCGATACCCTTTCCGGAGGTGAACGGCGCCGGGTGGCCTTGTGTCGCTTACTCCTCCAACAACCGGATGTGCTTTTATTGGACGAACCGACCAACCATTTGGATGCAGAGTCTTTAGACTGGTTAGAACAACACCTACAACATAATGCAGGAACCGTTATTTGCTTCTCGCACGACCGTTATTTCCTGGATCATGTAGCGGGTTGGATTTTAGAGCTGGACCGTGGGGAAGGAATTCCCTGGAAGGGCAATTATTCCTCTTGGTTGGAACAAAAGACCAAGCGCATGACTCAAGAAGAAAAACAAGTCAGCAAGCGGCGTAAGACCTTAGAACGTGAATTGGAATGGATTCACATGGCTCCGAAGGCACGCCAGGCTAAAGGCAAAGCGCGTCTAAATTCGTATGAAAAACTTTTGAATGAAGACCAGAAAGAGCGTGAAGCTAAACTGGAAATCTTTATCCCGAACGGACCTCGTTTGGGGAACAAAGTTATCGAAGCCCATCACGTAGCTAAGGCTTTTGGTGATAAATTATTGTTTGATGACTTGAATTTCACGCTTCCGCCTAATGGTATCGTAGGCATCATTGGTCCGAACGGAGCCGGAAAGACCACCCTATTCAAGATGATCATGGGGCAGGAATGCATTGATAAAGGTTCTTTTGAAGTAGGAGAAACCGTGCGCATAGGTTATGCGGACCAGACCCACAAGGACATAGACCCCAACAAAACGGTTTATCAGGTAGTTTCAGGAGGAAATGAATTTATCCGTGTGGGAGGAAAAGAAATCAACGCACGTGCCTATCTGTCGAAATTCAACTTCTCCGGTTCTGATCAAGAGAAACTTTGCGGAGTCTTGTCGGGAGGCGAACGCAATCGCTTGCATTTAGCTTTGACCCTAAAAGCCGAAGCCAACGTATTGCTCCTGGACGAACCGACCAATGACATCGATGTGAATACCCTCCGGGCGCTGGAAGAAGGATTGGAGAATTTTGCCGGATGCGCGGTAGTTGTATCCCACGACAGATGGTTCCTGGACCGTATCTGCACGCATATCCTCTCTTTCGAGGGCGATTCGAATGTGGTGTTCTACGAAGGAAGTTATTCGGAATACGAAGAATACAAACGCAAGCAATTGGGATATGAAGAACCCAAACGCGTCCGGTATCGGAAATTGATTGAATAATGACAAAGTTGACAAGGTAGTAAATTAAAGCCTTGTCAACTCGTCAACTTATTTACTAAAACTAAAAATACATATCTATATGAAAAAGATTCTTTTAACATTAACGGCTTTAGCCTTGGCTTTTACGGGAAGTACATCCCTTCAAGCACAGAAAACAGAGAAATTGTTCAATGGAAAAGATTTGTCTAACTGGAATCTCGTAGTAAATAAAAACGAAGTTCCGGGCGAAAAGGTATTTTCCGTGAAAGAGGGCGTGATACGCATCGAAGGCCAGCCCTTCGGGTACATGTACACGAAAGAAGAATATGATAATTACAAACTCCATGTCGAATGGCGATGGCCCGAAGGAAAGGCAAGCAATAGCGGTATCTTTCTATTGGTAGGCGACAAAGATATGCCTTTCCCGAACTGTATCGAATGTCAATTACATGCCGGTGATGCGGGAGACTTTGTTTTGATAAATGGCTCAGACCTGAAAGAATATTTCCAACGCCGGGGAGAAACACGCCCCGAATTTCCGGTGGTAAAGAAATACACGGACTCATCCGAGAATCCCGCCGGAGAATGGAACGAGGCGAATATCTTCGTGCGTAACGGGGTCATTACCGTCTATATCAAAGGCGTACTTCAGAACATCGGGACCAGCCTGGTAAAGAAAGGCAACATCGCCTTGCAAAGCGAAGGCGGACCTATCGAGTTCCGCAATGTCACCCTCACGCGCTGATTTACTTCTTTTTCCATAACAAGAAACTCGGATTGACGCGCAAATAGACTCCGGCAGAGAAACTTGTGGCAGATGAAGTGGGGAGATATTCCCCCTCTGCCGTAGTCTTATTTCCCTTCAGATGGCAATATACATCTACATCCGCGCCAATCGAAAATCCATGTCCCAACGAACGGGCATATTCCAAGCCTAAGATAGCCATTTGCGGAGAATGGAACAAAGTCCCCTCATCCTTAAACGAAAGTGCCCCGTAAAAAGGGCTACCCATCAACGACACAAAATCATGGCATCGCCAATACCCCGCTTTCACCCGGAAGTCCTTCAGGTCAGCATATGTGCGAACATAAAAACCCGTAACCGAATCGAAAGGCCACAACTCGCCGGCCTGTTGATATGAGAGAGCAAAGTCTGCTTCCATCCCTATCCGGTTCATCACCCGGTGAGCGATATTCCATACGCCCCCTACCCCTACAGTGGCATTCATCAAGGTTTGTACGGAGTGCGTATAGACCGTGTCAATCTCTCCTCCGCAATGTTGTATCGTAGCTTGCAAAGGAAGGTAAAAATGAAAAGGTTTCGATTCCGGGTTCAACTTGAAACGAGAAGACAATCCCACTAAAAAAGCCTCCTGATGGGTATCTTCACGGAAGATAAAACTCTGCCAGTTGACCCATACATCCAAATTCATGAATGGGGCATCATAGAGGACTTGCAGACCCGCCTCCGGGTCAGAGGTCAGGTTCAGTTCCGGATTATATAATGGCTCTATCAACCCGTGGTTTGCCCCGCCATAAATATCCCCCAGCACAACACGAAACCGTTCGGACAAATCCACCTGGGCCCGAAACCAAGGCAAGGCATGAAAGCCTCGTTGATATTGTTCGCCACTCCATTGCGGAATATCATGATACGCATAGCAAGGATATTTGTTTGCCCCCCAATAACGGAGCAGATGAGCGCCTAATTCCAGTTTAATCCGCTTCAAGGGATAATAAACCAACTTAGGCTGAATCCAGAATCCGGGCAAAGAATAACCTTTCTGTATGCCTCCGGCAAACTCATTATCTTTGAAAAAACTGATATTATCCAATTCGAACGATAATTCGCCCTCTTTCAACGTGTCTATCTGATGAGCAGATTGATACACCTTCGCATTTATCTGGGCGGATACAGGGAGCGATAAGCCTATAACGCCCAGCAAAATCATTATTATTCCTCTCATATTTTTTTTGAGTTATTGAGTCCTTTAGTTTTTGGGTTTTTAAGTTGATAGGTCCTAATAACTTAAAAACTCGCAAACTAAAAAACGTATCAACTTACAAACTCATAAACCTGCAAACCAGCAATCCCAATGCAACCGACACCAAGGTAGCAATCAGCCCCGGCATCATAAAAGAATGGTTCAAGACGTACTTTCCGATACGGGTCGTTCCGGTACGGTCAAAATTGATAGCCGCTACTACCGTAGGATAATTCGGAATGAAGAAATAACCATTTACAGCCGGAAAGAGGGCAATCAGCATATAGGGAGATATACCCAACGCAATGCCCAAGGGTAACAAAGCACGGATCGTAGCCGCCTGACTGAACAAAAGGATAGACATTACGAAAAGAGCCAATCCGAACAACCAAGGCATCTGGGTGACTATATCCACAATGCTCCCTTTCAATGCCTCCATATTGCCGGCTATAAACGTATCGCCCATCCACGCAATACCGAAGATAGCCACTACCGCCTGCATTCCGGCCGAGAATACCGAACCTTGCGCCGCACGTATTCCATCGGTCTTCGTGCAAATCAATATCAAGGCTGCAGCCGTAAGCATCAGGACTTCGATGATATGCGACATTTCCATGACGACATTCCCGTCCGGTGTTTCGAATATTGGGCGGAGAGACTCCATCGAACCGAACAGCACGATGCCCAACGTAGCCATCAGGAAGAGCGATACCGCCAGTGCCGCTTTCTTAGGATTTGCCACCTCATTTGTCCTATAATGCTCATTTCCAAGCTCACCGGAAGCCATCCGGCGCTGGTACTCGGGGTCATCCTTCAGCTCCTTTCCTACACGAAGAGAATACAAGGCACCCGCCAACACACCTATCAAGGTGCAAGGCACCGATACCATCAATATATCCATCAATGAAATGCCATATCCCGAAAGCATACTTAATAAAGCCACCGTAGCCGCCGATATCGGACTGGCCGTAATAGCCTGCTGGGAGGCGATAACGGCTATCGCCATCGGACGTTCCGGGCGGATTTTGGTATCTTGAGCCACCTCAGCTATAACGGGAAGTACCGAATAGGCTACATGCCCCGTACCTGCCACAAAGGTAAAGAGATAGGTCACCAACGGACTGAGCAAGGTGATGCGTTGCGGATTCTTACGGAGGAGCTTCTCTGCCCATTTCACCATCAGGTCCAACCCTCCCGCGGCTTGCATACAACTTGCGGCGGCTATGACCGCTACAATCATCAACATCACATCAATGGGAGGAGCCGTAGGTTCCAACCCGAAAAAGAAGGTCAGGATGGCCAGTCCCAATCCGCCCAGTACCCCCAAACCGATACCGCCTATGCGTGCTCCTATCACGATAGCCAACAAAACAAATGCCAGTTGCAATAACATATATTCTTAAGTTTTTGAGTTTTTAGAGTTCTTTCGTTTTTGAGTTTGTCATGCAAAAAAAGAAAAGAACTTGCTTGAAATTTTGCAAAGATACGTTATCTTTGTCAAGTAGACAAAACTCCATTAATAGAAAAAGCAATATGAAGAAAACGCCTCTACTATCCCTATTGGGTATTTTTGCGCTCAGTTCAAGCCTTTCCGCGCAAGTACGAAGTGAGTTCCTTTTAGAAAAAGGATGGAAATTCACCCGTGAAGATCACCCCGAATCCATCAGTCCGGCTTTTGATGATAGCCAGTGGCAGACGGTAACGGTACCTCACGATTGGGCTATCTATGGCCCGTTCAGTAGTCAGAACGACAAGCAAAACGTAGCCATCGCGCAAGACGGGCAAAAGGAGGCTATGGAACATGCCGGACGCACCGGAGGACTTCCTTTCGTGGGCGTGGGCTGGTATCGGAACACCTTGGAGATTCCGCAATTCAAAGCCGGGAAGCGGGCTTTCCTCCTCTTCGATGGAGCCATGAGCCACGCCAACGTTTACGTCAACGGGCAGAGGGTAGGCGAATGGCCCTATGGCTATAACGCCTTTTGGTTTGACATCACTCCCTATCTGAAAGCGGGCGAAATGAACACGCTTGCCGTACGGTTAGAGAACCTTCCGGAGTCCTCGCGCTGGTATCCGGGTGCCGGACTTTACCGCAACGTGCATGTCATCCTGACCGAAGAGGCGCACATCCCTATCTGGGGAACCTACATCACGACTCCGTCCGTCAACGAGGCATTCGCCCGCGTGAAGGTCGAGACAAAAATCAATCTCCCACAAAATGCTTCCCCAAAGGATTATTCCTTGAAGACCATCCTCCGTGCGCCCGATGGCAAACCGATTCAGGAGAAGGTAACCCCTTTGACCGATATTATCTACAACAAGAATATAGCCTTACAGGAGTTTATCGTAGAAAAACCCGACCTGTGGTCGACCGACCATCCGGCACTTTATAAGGCCGAGACAAGCCTTTACGAGGCAGGAAATATACTGAAAGATGAATACGCCACGACCTTCGGCATCCGTTCCATCGAAATCATCCCCGACAAGGGCTTTTTCCTGAACGGGAAAAAAACCATATTCAAAGGGGTATGCAACCATCATGACCTGGGTCCGCTGGGTGCAGCCGTCAATGATGCCGCCATACGCCGGCAGATACGCATCCTGAAGGACATGGGGTGTAATGCCATCCGTACCTCGCACAATATGCCCGCGCCCGAACTGGTCCGCGCCTGCGATGAGATGGGCATGATGCTCATGGTGGAGAGCTTCGATGAATGGAACAAGCCCAAATGTGCCAACGGCTATAACCTCCTGTTCGATGAATGGGCGGAGAAAGACCTGGTGAACCTCGTGCACAATTTCCGCAATTCGCCCAGCGTTGTGATGTGGTGTATCGGCAATGAAGTGCCCAACCAATGGGACGAAGGCGGATGCAAAGTGGCTAAATTCCTCCAGGACATCTGCCATCGTGAAGACCCTACGCGCCCCGTCACGCAGGGTATGGATGCTCCGGATGCCGTAGTGAACAACAACTTCGCGGCCGTAATGGACGTTCCCGGATTCAACTATCGTCCTTTCCGGTATCAGGTGAACTACAAGAAACTACCCCAGCGCATTGTCCTGGGAAGCGAAACGGTATCTACCGTAAGCTCGCGCGGCGTCTATAAGTTCCCCGTAGAACGCAAGGCCATGGCGGTGTATGATGACCATCAGGCATCATCTTACGATGTGGAGCATTGCGGATGGTCCAACCTGCCCGAAGATGACTTCATCCAGCATGAGGACCTACCTTATTGCATCGGTGAGTTTGTCTGGACAGGCTTCGACTATCTGGGTGAGCCTACCCCCTACTACACCAACTGGCCCAGCCATAGTTCGTTGTTCGGCATCATCGACCTGGCGGGTATTCCCAAAGATCGTTATTACCTCTACCGCTCGCATTGGAATCCTGACGCAGAGACCCTACATATCCTCCCGCATTGGAATTGGGAAGGACGCGAAGGCGAAATAACGCCGATTTTCGTCTATACCAACTATCCTACGGCCGAGGTGTTCATCAACGGGAAGAGCCAGGGCAAACGTACCAAAGACCTGAGTATTCCCTTGGACAGCAGCTATACAGAGGCGGCTCAAAAGAGCTTCGAACGGCAAAAACGTTACCGGCTGATGTGGATGGACACCCGCTACGAACCGGGAACCGTCAAGGTCGTGGCTTATGACAAAGCGGGTAACGCCGTGGCCGAAAAGGAAATCCATACCGCCGGAAAGCCTTATCGCATTGTCCTCGAAGCCGACCGCTCCGACCTGCAAGCCGATGGACGGGATCTGTCGTTCGTCAATGTAAAGATCGTTGACAAAGAGGGCAACTTCTGTCCGAACGAGACCCGCGAAATCAAGTTCAAGGTCAAAGGCAAAGGCTCCTTCCGTGCCGTAGCCAATGGCAATCCTGCCAGCCTCGAACCGTTCCAGCGTCCTCAGATGAAGCTCTTCAGCGGACAACTCACCGCTATCGTCCAGACCACCGATGAGGCGGGAGAAATCACCCTCGAAGCTTCGGCTCCGGGTGTCAAATCGGCTGAAATCAAACTCCGGTCGAACTAACCTATTTCATAAATTGACAATCGGATTGCGCACCTCTTTCCGATTGTCAATTCTTTTTTTCAATCCGCGGAGTAAAGGTACGCCATTTCATCCGATGATTTTCTTAAAATAAAAGGAGATGAAACGCGAATTAATGTTAAAAAGTTCCTATCTAATTAAGAATGAAGAGTTAAGAATGAAGAATTAAAGATTTACTCCGGATAAAAAATTCTTCATTCCGCGCCGGAGGGGCGCCATTCTTCATTCTTAATTTAAAAGTTGCCTATCTTCGCCGGCGATTATGCCTATGATCGTTTTCATTCATGCCTATAATCGGTTTGTTTATGCCAATGACTACCTTTTCAGTGCAGGTGTCTATGTATTCAGGACTTGTGTCTACGGTCTCCGGAAAACACCTGTCTATATATTCAGGTTTAACCGCCAAAATGTGTCTACTGATTTCAGGAAAAGACAAAAGACATGACAACTGACAAATCTGACAACTGACAATTAATGTTTAGCGTTTTCAAGAGATAGAGATAGAAAATAAAATTATATTATATATTATATATTATATATTATATAATATATAATATATAATATAACTATCAATTTCTCTTTTTTTTGTTCCATAATAATTAATTGTCAGTTGTCAGATTTGTCAGTTGTCAGTTATTTTTGCACTGAAAATGATTTTATGATTTTATGTGTCTTTTCCTTGAATCCAATCCCATCCCTTCTTGCAGAATTCAAAAAAACTTTTTATCTTTGTGTTCGTCAATCGGAAACGGGCAATCTTTTTTTATTGCGCACCAACGGATTGCCTGAGCCCATGATAACTGAGAATATGATGGATGCAAAAGAAGCGACAAGCGCGTACAGATATGCCACGGCACTCACGATAGCCGGTTCGGATAGTTGCGGAGGGGCAGGTATTCAAGCGGATTTGAAGACATTTTCGGCCTTGGGCGTATACGGAATGTCGGCCATTACCGCCATAACGGCACAGAATACATTAGGGGTGAGAAGCATACAGGCGGTAAATGCGAAAGTGCTGCGTGACCAGATTGAAGCTGTATTTGACGATTTTACCATTGACGCGGTAAAAATCGGGATGCTCTATGAAGCTGAGACGGTACGCATCGTAGCGGAGTTGCTTGAACGCTATCGTCCGAGCTGGGTGATAGTGGACCCGGTGATGATTTCGACCAGCGGAAGCAAGTTGTTGCGGGATGACGCGATAGCGGAAATCATAGGAACACTCTTTCCGCAGGCGCATTTGGTGACCCCGAACATACCGGAAGCGGAATATCTGAGCGGAATACCGGTTCATCTGCCGCAGGATATGGACCAGGCCGCCGGGCGATTGCTGGAGATGGGGTGCCGGGCGGTATTGCTGAAAGGCGGACACCTGGCAGGCGCACAGAAAACAGACCGGCTATATATCCCTGGGCAGGCTCCATGCCAGTTTACCCATGAAACGATTGATACCCGTAACACGCACGGAACCGGCTGCACACTCTCATCGGCCATTGCGGCTCAGCTGGCATTGGGTTATCCCCTACCCGAAGCCGTTCGTGAAGCGGAGACATACCTATCCGAAGCCATCCGGGAGGGGAAAGAGGTGATGGCCGGACACGGACACGGACCGGTCAACCATTTCTATTCACCCCATAAGTTGGTAAAACGAAGCGTGGAGAAATGAAACGACTGATTGCCATTACCACTCCCTGCCTGTTTGAAGAAGAGGCCACCCTCATCAACCGATTGTTCGGCGAAGGGCTACAGACACTACACCTGCGCAAGCCGGAAGCCGAAAAATCCCAGCTAAGCACTTTGTTGGAACAGATAGAACCGGTCTATTATCCACGGATTATCCTACATGACCACTTCGACTTGGCCCCGGTGTTTGCCCTCGGAGGCGTACACCTGAACCGGAGGAACTCCGAAGTTCCGGCCGGGTTTGCGGGAAGCATCAGCCGTTCGTGTCACACATTGGAAGAATTAAAGCGTTACGAAGGATTAGACTACCTGTTTCTCAGCCCTATCTTCCCCAGCATCTCGAAGGAAGGATATGGTGAAGGATTTCCCCTGGAAGTACTGAAAAATGCCACGGAACAGGGGCTCATAACCCGGCGGATTATTGCCTTGGGAGGAATGGACGCGCACACCATCCTCCGGTTGAAAGGCTTAGGATTTGGCGGTGTGGCGGTATTAGGGGCTTTATGGGGAAAGAACCCTCGACCGGAGGAGGTGCTAAGACGTTATTATCCATTAAAACAAGCTACAGAACAGATATGAACACAAAATTTGAAGGCGCAAACCGCCTGATGCTGATTACTCATCAAACAGATACATACACGGATTACGAAGAGGCGGAACTCTTCCTGAAAGGAGGAGGAAGCTGGGTACAGCTCCGCCAAAAAGAAGGGGTAGACATCGAGATGGCACGCCGGTTGGTCACGCTATGCCGAGAAAAGAACGGGGTGCTTTGTGTGGACGATAATATAAACATCGCTTTGGAAATCGGTGCGGATGCCGTCCATTTGGGAAAGAACGATATGCCGGTAAACGAAGCCTGGGAACAGGTCCGGAAGGCGCATCGGGAGACAGATTTCCTTATCGGAGCGACCACCAACACCTTCGAGGACATCCAACGAGCCGCCTCTTTAGGGGCCTCATATATTGGCCTGGGACCATTCCGTTTCACCCAAGCCAAAAAGAAACTGAGTCCGATTTTAGGTTTGGAGGGGTATCGGAGAATTATCGAGCAATGCGAAGAAGCGGGAATCCACCTGCCGATATATGCCATCGGCGGTATCGAACTGGAGGATATCCCCAACCTGATGAAGACCGGAGTGCATGGAATAGCCATATCCGGTTCTATCATCCGTGCCGATAATCCCGTTGAAATGACCCTATGGTTTATTGAATAGATTTTGGGGGAAATTTAAAAAAACAATCCATTTATTGATTATATTACATAATTGTTATATATTTGCCGTGTGAATCAACCGAGTTATAATCAAGCGCAAGAAGTACGCCCCGGCTTGATGAACAAGCTGAAAAAGGAAATCGGGTTTTAAACCCGATTCCTATTCAGTAATTGATAATTTATAAATACTTATGGCAATATGAATGTAACGATTGAGAAACAAAAAGACGGTACTTATATCGCATACAATACGGATGAATGCGATGTAACCCTCATAGGGACAGGAAATACCGTAAGTGAGGCAAAGGATGATTTTTTCAATTCCATGCAGGAGACCGTAGAGGCTTGTAAAGAAACCGGTATGGATGTTCCGGAAGTCCTAAACGAAGAGCCTATATTCAAGTTTGACATATCGTCCTTGTTTGAGTATTATAATATGATAAATGTCAGTGCCTTTGCGCGCTATTTAGGCATCAACGAAGCATTATTGAGACAATACAAAAAAGGAGGAACCTACATTTCAGAATCACAAATAAAAAAAATAGAAGATGGCATCCATACTTTGGGAAATGAATTTTCCCGCCTGAAACTCGTATGATTCAACCTCAAAATTCAAAACAACTTCTATGTTTCTAAAAAAAATAACTACTTTTGTGGGAAAGATTTTACCATGGCAATAGACAAAGAACTTATACTACTGAACATCAACGGTGCTGACCGCCCGGGAGTAACCGCCGTACTGACGGATATATTGGCACAAAACAATGCGATAATCCTGGATATCGGCCAGGCCGACATACATAATAATCTCTCCTTGGGGATTCTGTTCCAATGCGATTCGTCCATTTCGGGCAACATCATGAAAGAGGCGTTATTCAAAAGTTATGAATTGGGGGTGAATATCCGTTTCAAACCCATTCAGGAGGAGGAATATACGCAATGGGTCGGTATGCAGGGACGAAACCGGTATATCGTCACCATCGTAGGCAGAAAGCTGACCGCCAAGCAGATAGCGGGAGTAAGCCGAATTATCGCCGAGCAGGATATGAACATCGATGACATCAAACGATTGACCGGACGCATTCCTTTAGACGAGAATGCCCGTACACCAAAAGCCAGCGTGGAGTTCTCGGTACGTGGCACACCGAAAGACAAGGAACAGATGAAGGCGGATTTCCTGAAACTGGCCGCTGAATTGCAAGTAGACATCTCTTTCCAGGAGGATAGTATGTACCGACGTATGCGCCGGCTGATTTGCTTCGATATGGATTCCACCCTGATTGAAACAGAAGTCATTGATGAACTGGCCATGCGTGCCGGAGTAGGTGATGAGGTCAAGGCTATCACCGAATCGGCTATGCGTGGGGAGATTGATTTTACCACCAGCTTCCGGAAACGTTGCGCTTTGCTGAAGGGGCTGGATGTATCGGTCATGCAAGAGATTGCCGAGAACCTGCCGATTACGGAAGGTGCCGACCGATTGATGCGCATACTGAAAAAGGTAGGATTCAAAATTGCTATCCTCTCCGGTGGATTCACCTATTTCGGGAATTACCTCAAACAGAAGTTTGGCATTGATTATGTATATGCCAACGAGCTGGAAGTGGAAGATGGGAAACTGACCGGACGCTATGTGGGGGAAATCGTAGACGGAAAACGAAAGGCGGAATTGCTCCGGCTTATCGCCCAAGTGGAAAATGTAGACCTCCGGCAGACCGTAGCGGTAGGTGACGGGGCAAATGACCTGCCTATGATAAGCATAGCAGGGCTGGGCATCGCTTTCCATGCGAAACCGAAGGTCAAGGCTACCGCCGAACAATCTATTTCCACCATCGGACTGGATGGAATCCTCTATTTCTTAGGGTATAAGGATTCTTATTTAGAGAATTAGGAAACAAGGCTATAGATACAAGGCCACAGACTTGTAGAGACGCAAGATTTTGCGTCTCTGAGCCAAGAGGAAATGAGGAAATAAGGAAAGAGCCTTGTCAACTGAAGCCTAAAAAACTTAAAATATATGGTACGACACATTGTTATGTTTAAATTGAAGGAGTTCGCCTCTCCTATCGAAAAGCAGGCAAAGCTGGATGAAATCAAGGCGAGATTGGATGCTTTGAAGGATAAAATTGAGGTCTTGAAACGAATTGAAGTGAAGTTCAATTGCAATCCGGAAGAGACATGGGACCTCATTCTGATTACCGAACTGGCTTCCTTGGAGGATGTCAATACGTATGCCAACCATCCGGAACACGTGGCGGTGGCCAAAGGAATTATCGGTCCGGTAAAGGCTGACCGGGCTTGTGTGGATTATGAATATTAAGCAAAATGAAAAATATAGATTTTGATATAGAAGAACGCGCTAAGCAGGCCATCGACAATTTCAACGCGGGATATAATTGCGCACAATCCGTGTTTCTGACTTATTCCGACCTATTTGACCTGGATTGGGAAACCGCCAAGAGCATGTCTGCCTCGTTTGGAGGAGGCATGGGACGTATGCGTGAGATTTGCGGAACCATTAGCGCGATGTGTATGTTGGCGGGATTCCGGTATCCGGTCGTTGACCCGCGAGACCAAAAGGCAAGAACACGCAATTATGCTATGGTACAAAAGATGGCCGCCCTCTTCAAAGAGAAGTATGGCACTATCGTATGCCGGGATTTACTTCCGGCTGCAGCGGCCTCCAAGAAAGACCCAGCCCCTTCCCTACGTACTCCCGAATATTACGCCAAACGCCCATGCGGAAGGTATGTGGCCGAAGCCGCGCGTATCGCCGGAAGAATGCTGAAAGGGGAACTGGAGGAGGATTAAGGAAACATCAAAATGTCACATCGATACCTCCCATAACGGTAGCTTTCGGCATAGGGAAACCGTCATTAATCTGATAGCGGGTAGCCGTAAGGTTCTCGCCTTTCAGGAAAAGATTTACACCTTTAGCGCGTTCCTGTCCGATATGATAGGCCACTTTAGCGTTGAGCACCGTATAATCTTCCGTTTTCGTACAAGCCTCGTCGGTGTACAAATCGAAGATGGACTGGACCGCCAGGTTAAGGGTGAAACGTCCGGGCATATAGGTAGCTCCGGCATAAAACTTATGCTTCGGAGCTCCAGCTATCGGATTGCTCTGATGCAGGAAGCTATAGTTGGTGTTGAAAGACAAGTTGTTCAGGATTTGATAGTTCACCTCGGCCTCGAATCCCTTGTTGGTAAACTCGCCGGTATTGACATTAAGAGGCCTTCCATCCACCTGAGCGGTACGAATCATATCTTTCCCGTCGATATAAAAAGCCGTTAACTCCGCGTTCAGACGTCCGTCTAAGAAATCCTGTCCGACGGAAATCTCATAATTCATCATGCTTTCCGGCTTCAGGTCCTGATTGGCGGGACGAAACATATACAACTCGCGTATGTTGGGACTCCGGAAACCTTTCGACAAAGAAAATTTCCAGGCATTCCCTTCGAAGGGACGAAACGTAAGGCCGGCCTGCGGAATCCATTCCCCGCCAAACATACTATTATGCTCATAACGGACTCCGGCATTTACACCCAACTTCTCAAAAAAGTCCTGTTGCATGATGACATAACCCGCCACCTCGTTGACCGACTTGTCTATAATCTCCTCTTTTGTTCCATCGTTCATTGCGTTCCAGGCATGTCCTCCCCAGTTCTTATAGTCGATACCTACCGTGAAATTATTGCCCTCAAACAGGCGGAATGACTCATAGAACAAGACTCCGAAATTATGGTCAGTCGAGCGGAACAAATAATCCAACGGTTGCTCACCGGAGTAATACCCGTCATTGATTTTATGATTTCCCCAGTTATAGAACAACCGGATAGCCCCGCTTATTTGACCATAATCGTTCTCCAACCCTAAAGAGGTCGTTCCCCGCAGGATATCCATTTTATTGTCGAAGATAGGATTGAATGTTTCGCCCGGATTCTGGAACTTATATTTGGCCAGACTCACATCACCGGTCAGATGATACGTATCGTTGAAGCGGTATCCAAGGTTGGCGAAGCCATTGGTAATCCAGAAATCGGAGTTTTTCCGGTGTCCATCTGTCCGATCGTGATTGATAGAAACGAAACTACTGAATTTACCGATGTTATACCCATTGTTCACCATATATTTCTGGGTGTTATAAGAGCCATACATGATACGCGCCTGCGTCCTCCGGCCTTGTGCGTGATGCCGGCGGGTAATGATGTTGATGACACCCCCCATGGCATTCGAGCCATAAAGCAAAGAGCCGGGACCACGTATCACCTCAACCTTTTCTACATCAGAAGCCACGTAGGTATCCGGCAGGGAATGCCCGAAAAGACCTGCCCATTGGGGCTGGCCATCGAATAATACCAGCACCTTATTTCCGCTCCCTACACCACGGATATTAATTGTTCCGGCCGCTCCGGTCGACACACCAAAGCCTGTAATGCCCTTCTCGGTCACAAACAATCCCGGAACCTGTTCCGATAATACCGGCAAGAGAGCCGACTCGCTACTATTTTCTATGCGTTGCTGGTCGATGACCGATATCGTCAGAGGGACACTATTCCGGTTTACCTCTATCTTATTGGCCGATACCACCACACTATTCAGCCGGATAATGCTATCTACCTCCAACGGAGTAGTTCCCATAGCCGAACTCAGGGTAAGCCAGCTTCCTACTATCCATACCAATTTTCTCATCTCTTGTGTTACTATTTTATGAAAACGTGTTACTCAATCTGCAAAAAAATAAGGCTCAATCCGCACGGCTCATCACCAATTTGCCATGTTTGATACCTTTAATTGTTGTCAATCTGTCTGAAAGCTCCGTTAACCGGTGTGCTTCACCCATGACCGTAGCAATATGCAGGCAGAAGTTTTTGTTAATATAATATTGGGAAGAAGAGAGAATCACATCCTGATAATCCTGTTGTATCAGGGCTATTTTGCCTGTAATTTCCCGTTTGTCCTGATCATACATAATGATGATGGTCCCTGCCACAATATGATTGCATAGCCATTTCTTTTCCGCTACATTCTTTTCAATCAGGAAACGGATAGCTTGCGAACGATTGGGAAAACCGTTCTCCATGACATATTGGTCCAGTGCGTCCAACAAGTCATCTTCCAAC
Organism: uncultured Parabacteroides sp.; assembly: GCA_900547435.1. GTDB lineage: Bacteria > Bacteroidota > Bacteroidia > Bacteroidales > Tannerellaceae > Parabacteroides. Next base: position 20,805 of record URGO01000011.1, on the reverse strand, counting down.
GAAACTCCAAACCGCTTTAATGCCATATTCTTCTTCCTTGTTTCTATTCGGACGCAAAAATAAAAATTATTTCTTTAAGTAATCCTTCAAGATGAATTATATTTATCGTTATTCGGTGGAATACGGGGTCTGAGCGAGCCCCTCTCCTACTAACTACTAACTACCAACTACCAACCACCTCCAATACCTCTTCGATGGTTTTACACCGGACTTCCTCTTCGTTCTGCAAGATAAATAAATCGGGGAGCACCTGAATCAGCGGGAAGCCATCCGAGTGCTCCACAAGAATCCCCTGACGCCTTAGAGCCTTGCGCAACATCCGAAACCGGAAACCCTCTCCTTCTACGCATATATGCGCTTGATAATTGACCCGTATGCGATAAAGTCCGCTATGCTCATCAAAATAAACCTCCCGTCCTTCAAAGAAACGCTTCAAGTTTCCTTGCAAGGCCAAATCCTCCGGGCCCCCTGAAGTTATCCCCACTTCTTTATCCATCAACCAGATACGATCGGCTATCTCAAGCGCCAAATCCAAATCGTGTGTAGAAAGGAAGATGGTCTTGTCGGTAGTCTGTACCAAGCGATAAAGCAACTGCATGATTTCCACCTTGCTGGGATAATCGAGGAAAGCCGTAGGTTCGTCCAGAAAGATGACCGGCGTTTCTTGCGCCAGGGCCTTGGCTATCATCACCTTCTGCCGTTCACCATCCGACAAGGTATGCACCATGCGTCCCGCCAAATCTTCTATACGCACTAAACGGATAGCCTCCTCCACCTTGCGCTTGTCCTCTGGGCTCAATGTTCCCCAAAAGCCGGTATAAGGACTACGCCCCATACCAATCAAATCCGCCACGCTCATGTTCCGAATCTCGCACTTCTCGGTCAGCACCACGCCAATCAATCGGCTCAATTGCTTATCGGAATATTCCGAGATATCCTTTCCCAACAAATTGATTTCGCCCGCCAATTTGGGTTGGAATGCGGAAAGGGTGCGAAGCAACGTAGATTTTCCCACTCCGTTAGCTCCCAAAAGACAAGTCAGCTCGCCACTATAAATCGTAGCGTCAATATGCGAGGCTATCACTTTCCGGTGATGCTTGGATAGATATCCGATGGATAGGTCCCGTAAACGCAGGGTCTCGTTTTTCTGTCTATTCATTCCAATCGTTTTTTCTTTTTTTAAACAATACCGAAGCTACCACGGGCGCACCAATCAAGGCCGTTACCGAGTTGACCGGCAAAGCGCCCTCAAATCCCGGCATTCGTGCCACCAGATTACAAAACAAAGCCAATACAGCTCCCAACAAGAGGCTGGAGGGCATCAGGATGCGATGGTCTGAGGTCTGAAACATCGCCCTTGCCAGGTGCGGAACCGCCAATCCCAGGAAACTAATAGGCCCGCAATAAGCCGTGACGATAGCCGTCAATATACCGGCTGACAGGATGACCAATAACCTCGCCCGCTTGATGTTCAATCCCAAATTGCGGGCATAGCCATCTCCCAAAAGCAACAGATTGAGGGTTTTAATCAACAGGAAAGATAACGGAAGCAAGATAGTCATCAACGAAACGAATAGCATCATCTGATTACCCGACACACGGGCGAAACTACCCAATCCCCATATCACATACGCGCGAATATCCTCTTCCACACTAAAGAACTTCAGCACACCGATAATGGCCGTAGCCACATATCCAATCATCACACCTACGATTAAGAGCGTGACACTCCCTTTTATCTTTTGGGACACATAAGCGATAAGCGCCATGATGGAAAGTGCCCCGGCTATAGCCGCCACGGAAAGAGCTATCTCGCCTATGATTCCCAACCGGCTTAATGCCACGCCTCCGATGCTTCCACTCAAAAGAATGACAAAAGCCACTCCTAAGCTCGCCCCCGAACTGATTCCCAATACGGAAGGACCGGCCAACGGATTGCGGAACACGGTCTGCATCTGTAATCCGCTAACGGCAAGTCCCGCCCCAGCCACCAAAGCGGTCAGAGCCTGGGGCAAACGCGATTTCCATACGATATTTTGCCATGCTACAGGTTCGTTGCCCTGTCCTATCAGGATATTTCCGATCGAATCAGCCGGGATAGCCACCGAACCCAATAAAAGGTTCAAAAGGAAGAGCAGGCCGATTAGCGCAACCAGCAATAGCATACGCCATAAATTGAAGTGTTTCATAGTCGCTTATTCCTTCAACAGATGATAAAATACAGGGGTATGGTCGGGCAACAGATCCGGATGGAATATATGAAGCAAATCGGCCAAAACGACCTCAGGCGAAGTGGGCATCTCCTCATAAAAAGGAGTTGTCTTCATGTTGCAATAGATAATCTTCCGATCCCGGAAAGCCTTGAAATCGGCATACCGTTCGTCTTGTGCCTTTAATGCATCATACGAAAATTCATCCGGATAACTATTCACAATCCGCCAATAATCAGCATTATCAGCCTGATTATATACCGTTTCGAAATCAAGCATGCTACCCCCCGAACGTTCATCGTGCTTCAGGAAATAATCGGCCCCGGCATCCTTAAACAACTGGGCCAGGAAGCTCTTTCCTCCTACCGCATACCAATTTCCGCCTCTAAGCTCTCCGCTGAACACTATGGGACGGTGACTAACCTTCCCCTCCCCGGTCAATGCCTTCAATTCGTTATAGCGTTTCTCTATAGAGGAGAAGCGCGCGTTCGCTTCTTGCTCCATTCCACACAATATTCCTACAAACTTTATCCATTCCGCTTGCCCCAAAGGAGTCGTCTCTTTATAGCCCAGATGCGGAATCAATGGAATACCCACTTCTTTCAGCGCATCATATCCCCCCCGTTTGTAAGGAGATATCAGAATCAAGTCGGGATTCATACTCATTACCGCCTCGTTATTGAAATTCCCTTCGATGCCAATCTTAACCGTCTGACCGGCCTCCAGCCTGTCGTTCATTTCCTTATTAAATAAATGGCGTGTGCTGGTGATTCCCACCACTCTGTCCAATGCATCCAGTTTGATAAAATTGGAAAGTTGAAGCGAGGTCATACAGATAACGCTCCGCACCGGTATTTCAATCGGGATGTAATCCGCCGGAATAGCCTCCGGATGAGTACCTCTGGGTACCAAAGCATACCGGTACACCGGAGTTTGCCGGTTCTGGGGATCTTGGATATCCACCAACGCAACCCCGGATTTATATTCTATTTGGAAACCTTCCGCATAACGGGGGCTGATCTGCTCTGAAAAAGAGACGCCTGAAAAGTTTTCGGATGAAGGCGCAACGCCATTTTTTTCTTGGGTAGTACGGGCCGTACATCCCCCCAATAAAGCCAAAAACAACAGACCTCTGATGATTAAATTTATTTTCATATACAGGTATAAGCAATTTTTTCGGCAACAAATGTACATAAATAAAAGGATAAAAGCATTAGCTGCCAAGTAAAATTAGAGGCTGTTTTGAATTTAAGCCATCCGCTTATTTATTTCCCGTTTCTCTCTTTCCGTTCCTTTACCGCTTCGGGAAAATGCCGTTGGACATACTGCCTGAAAGAACAAGCGTTAAACCCGAAGCGACGAGCAATAGAATTTATGCTTTCCGTCGTGGTGCGGTACAGATGGATGGCTTCAGCGTATTTCTCCATGCAACCTCGCGAAATGGATGCCTTTCCTTGCCGGGCATAGAGTTCCGGTTCATGCTCTTTCAGGTAACCCCGGAAGGTCTCCGGATGCAGGCCGAACTCAGCAGCTACTTGAGCCGTAGACAAATTGTTCTCCTGCAACTTACGGATGGCTTCGGCGTACTTGGCGCGAGTGGCGGGCTGGTATCTCCGCACTTGTGAGAAGTCCACGGGTACACCTTCTTCGTAGGGGATGCCTTTACGTTGGCAAACCAAATTCAGGCGCCAGCGGTGCAAATATTCGTAAAAGCCTTTTTTCGACACTTGCGCTTGAGCGGCTATCTTCGCCAATGACAGAGGCGTAGTGCTATACAGGTGCAACGCTTCCTTATATTTCTCCACCAAGGCGGGCGAAGGGGCATGGACGGTACCGCGCCCCGTGATTTCCCCTTTTATTTGCTTCCTGACCGCCTCTTCACGTATTTTGATACGCTTCTTCACCAAACTTTTATGATAGAACAACAGGTGCTGTTCCAATCCGCTATATGACACATTGCAACGGTCGGCCGCTTGCTGCACCGTAATATATGAATTTCCCTTGAGTAATGCTACCGCCTCTGCATACTGCTCCTTGGCGAAAGGGCGTGACCCACGTGGCAAGTGGTCATCTATGCCTAAACGCAACCGAGCTTTTTCCCGAAACTCAACAATTTCCGGATAATGCGTACGCAACTGTCTGCACAAGCCGGAGCCGTCCAGCCCAAACATGCGGGCTATTTGTGAAATATTAAACTCGATGAAGTCCATATCCGCGCAGGCGGCGATAGCATCCTTGTACTTCTCGCGGGTGGCAGGAAGCTGTCCCCGAAGTTGTCCCAAGCGGATGCTACCGGCTTCTTCCCGACTGCACCGGATGTCATAACGGGCAAGCATCAGGTTGCGGTGGTATTTGGAGAGGTAGCACCCGAACCCGGAAACACTTACGCCACACCGGCTACATATCTCCCGGCACGACAGCCGGGTGGATGCATATAGCCCGACAGCTTCGCGGTATTTCTCCACCGTTTCCTGACGTTGCCCTTTTTGCCGATTACTCGGCTTATGTCCATAGCCTGTACTTCCCATTCAAGCATTCATGCCATTGATATTTCGATAAAGGAAAGTTTAATTTTCCCTTACGGGACGAACCGGAAAACCATACGCATGACTGAAGTTACGCAATGGGTTGATATAGGTAGAACCAAAGCCCAGGCAGCGGGCTTCCACAGGTACCTTTTCATCAGGCTTGTTGTAGGGGGTGACGGTCCAATAATATCCGTTCATATTGACGTAGGTCAGTGCATTGGTCTGAAAATTACGAGCTCCCGTAGCCGGATAATAGATGACACCGCCTGCGGCATTATGCGTATTGCCATTCATCTTATTGCAATAAATCTCCCAACCGACATTGGTGTCCGAAGAATATTCATACGGAGAATTCACTTGATTTGCCGGATACGGCCCACTATCCCATCTGACTTCTTGTCCGTTGTAGGTAACTCCTGTAAATGCATTCGAAGGCGGTACGCAATAGCCGACGGGCGATGGGTCATAGATGGTCTTGACTACTGCATTGTCATTGGCATCCGAAGAACTGTTGTTGGCATTCCAAAGATTGTAGTAGAATATTTGTGCTAATGTTGTGCCTGCATAGTTATCCAAGCCCGTATAGAACGTACAGGGATTTTGTATGTAGGTGCCGAGCGTCGTAGACCCTGATTCCTGTTCGGTTTTACTGCTATAGCCCATTCCATAATAACTAGTCTTGTCCTTTCCGTCCTTGTTGGATCCCGGTTGCATCGGGTCTTTACGGCCGAACTGGAAATAGGGCTGATAGCCGTATGCTTCTATCCGCTCCAACTGCTTGATGGTCATTTCCTTGGTCTGGCCACTTCCTTCCTGCTTGAACCGCACTTTTACTTCACGCGCTTCATACTTCACGAGGTCTTCAAAACACCAGCCGATGTTAAGTCCCATGAAAGTATATGTTTGGTTCTGATAGTTGGTCACCTGTTGGTCTTTTTGCGATTCCAAGGGATTGAAACGGCTCACGACAGCCGCATTTTGTCCCGGCACAAAATCCGTCACCCAGATATGCCAGCTCCAAATGATTTTCTGACTATTGTCGCGGACTGCTACGATGGCATTGCCTTGTCCGATGGATGCTTGTGGAACTTCAAATATTAAGTCTTTTTTGTCTTGCGATAGTGCTATGTTCTGCACTAAGTTCTGGCGGTCTTGCCAAAGCAAAACGGCATCTTTTATTTGAATGGTTTTGTCGTTGTAGATGTACGGGGTTTGAATGTCATTTCCCATATAATTCTTAAACGTCTTTAGTACATAATCCCCGTTTTGTAAATTAGATGTGTAAGACGATTGGTTGTCTTGCCCGTTCTTGATGGCATTGCCATATACCAAAGGCAGGCTGTACTTGCCCGGCGCATTGATGATATAGCAGTTGGCCGTGTTTTGCACATCGTTTCCTCCTGTGCTGTTCGACAAATTGTAGATACCGCTTACAGATGTTGCCTTTTTCAATGTAGCATCATGTGAATTAGTCTCTGTTTTAGATACTTGTGCAGCTATGCCTACTTCATAAGATGTCATGTCCGTACTTCCATTGCCATTTGCTATAAAGGTTGACAACCAGTCCGGTTTAGCAGTCCACGAACTGCCCCCATCCGTTGAGAACTCGGCTGTCCATGCGGCGGGTTCAGTCGTAACCACATCGTTTTTGGTTATTTTCTTAAAGCTTTGTATTTGGAATTCTCCTTTATCCTTTCCATCACGGAGTTTGCCATCGTAGGTGAACTCAATTCCTTCTGTCGGCATTTCAAAAGTATATTCAATGACTTCCGGAGAGTGAGAGAGGGTGTAGGTGACCGTATGTCCTTTCTCCCATTCCTTTTTGTCGCTGATACTCGCGGTCAGTGTCTGTTCCTGGTCGTTCTCCTTAAATGTCACTTCTATCTCGGCATTTTGCGGCAATGTCTGCGGAATCATCATAAAGACGTTTTCGCCGGTGGTCAGTTCGGTTTCTTGCGGTGTATTCCCTGGATTTACATCAAGGGTGTATGTGCCATTCGCTTTTCCGGTCGGTGTCCATTTTTCTTCAGCCACGGAATAAGTGCCGCTGCCATATACGTTCTTGATGGAGATGGAGGTAATGGCGTTTTCCAGCCCTTTGCCCACTTTGAACTTCACGGCGGTGCAGAGGTGGGAGAAATTCAGGACTATGGTTTCCCGCTTGTTGTCTTTATCTTCTTCTATATCTTCTTCTATTTTTTTCCAACAGGCCAGCAGGTCTTTCTGTTTCTTGATGTCTGTGGGCACGCTGTAGGTGAGGGTGGGGGCACCTTGCTTTTCGCTAAAGATAGTCCCGTCCTCATCATAGGGCGCATAGGCAAAGAATGCCATATTATATGCTTCGCCGGGCCAGAAGTAGGGTGGATTGAAACCATACGTGCCGCCGCTGGCAGTGGCTTTCGCGTTGTTGATGTAGTTGGGTTCTTGCGTGTCGCTCCATTCGCCTTGGTAAGCCCACGCCAATACGCCGAAACTGCCGTATTGTTCCTCGAATGCTGTGGTCGTGGTGACTAAGGCACCGCGTGTGGCGATGCGTGCCGTGTCCGGTACGGCGGGTGTGGCGATACTGTTCGTTTCCGTGGTGTGCAGATAGAGGGATTTTCCGCCTTGTGTGTTGCGCAGTTCCGTCACGCTGTGACGTGTGGCAGGTATGGCTGCACGAGTTTGAGTGGAATCGCCTGCGCTCCAGTTTTTAGTCACGATGGAGGGAAGGAAAGCGATGCCGTTTCCGGTATCCGGACGTTGGAACATTTCTTCGTCCGTACACGAGGCGGCTACCGAAAGCATCAGCATGACAGCCGCGCCGCCTATCCAGCTGTGTAAATTCATTGATTTCATATCTTCTTTCGTCTTTATGCGTTTGTTAATTATAGTAGCTGGGAAGGGAACATTCAACCCCACCCAACCTGGGGGTTATGTCTGAAAATTAGCGTGACGAGGCATTGGCTGCATCCATATCGTATCTCATTTCCAGTCCGCTTATGGAATTGTTGTAAAGCTCACTGTAAAATGGAACTCCATTTTGCGGGCGTGTAACCTTCACAAACTCACGAGGATGCCTATCCCTCTCGGCAGGATGGTAGCCCAGTGCCAGGAAGCCTTCCGCGCCACGCATCTGCCTGGCATCAACCAATGCATAGGTTGCTTTCAAGCCGGGATGGCTGTGGATGTTTCTGTATTGCGGATCGTTTTCACGCAAATGGTCCCACAGGCGTTCCACTTCCCCGCTTCCCACATAGACCATCCGGTTTTCCGGTTCCGACCAAATCAGATAAACACAATTTCTTTTCTTGTCACCCTCAAATGGAGCCAGGCCTTCCGGGATATAGTCTGCCCATTCGTTGCAGGTCGGTCTTTCCCAATTTAATTGCAGGCACATAAGTCTTAATGGTTGTAATAAGGGGCGTGCCAAGTTCCGGCACGCCCTCAAAGTTTCTAAATTCGCAAAATTATTCACCGTCGTCTTCTGTACTCATATCAATATCTTGGTTAGCTCCGTCGATAAACTCATCCACGGTAACAGTGAAGTCGATGCCAACCAATGTAGGATCCGGATTGGGATTTTCGCCCGGCTCATAACCGGCTCCTTCGCCAAAGATAAAGGTGTAAACGTATTTCTTGCCTTGCTCCCAAGTGAGGGTATTAGCAGGAACAGCAATTTCAGCAAAAGTTTCATCTGCATCCGACGGCCATACCTGGATGTCCTTGTTCGTCCCGCTCAGGATTTGGCAATTCAGCAGGAAGTAAACGCCGGTATTGTCCGCGTTCAAAGCACCGATTGTTGACGGATTCCAAGGAGTCAATGCCTGCGGAATCATAAACAAAGCACCGGTTGCATTGCTGAGGTCTTTGGCTGTTTCTACCTTGCCATCCAATGTAACTCCGTTAGCGTCCATACCTGCGCTGAATTTTTCAGCTGTAGTAACATTATTCCATGTGCCTTGTGTGGTTGCTACAATCGAGCCACTTTCCGAAGTGTTCTGTGTAGTTGTTGCTTGGGCAGGATAAGTAAAGTCACCAGCCTTCTTGATATTGGCAATCTTCACACCCTTGACAATAACCTTCAGGTTCTCATTCGTATTCTTAGCCTTGAACACAATTTGAGACAGGGCATGACGGAAGTTGATGTTAACCGCAGAGGCTTCGTGATCAACTTTCTTCTCGCCCTTGTTCACGGCATAAAGCAAATCCACTTGCTTGCTTTGGTCAGTGTCTACCGTAAAGCCGGTAATCTTCTGTGAAGAGCTTGTAATGTTTACTCCGGTAACATCGGCAGGCGATACAGAATAGAAGTCCACATCTGTTGCCGGCCAAAAGATGGTACCATCATAAGTCCATTCGCTACCGGATTTCGATACTTCGATGCCATTCATCAAGGTCTTGCCATCAGTGAATCCCCAAACCTTGAAATTGTCGATAGTGCTCGTCGTCGTTGCCGTTGCACGGGTCGACGCCTCTGTTGCCACTTGGAAGCTGATGCCACGTCCTTGGTTCACTTCCAACACATCTTCATTGTTGCAAGCCGTCAGTGCGACAGCCGACAACGCTACTGCTAAATACTTACTTTTCATCATCATTGTTTAAAAATTTAAGTAAAACATATATATTACATCGTGATATCCTCGTTCACTACAATCCAGTCGTCCACCGCCACTTCCATGTCACCGCCCGTGATGGGTTCAGGCAAGGTCAGCCCGTCGATGACGATGTGCACGCGGCGTTTCTCCGGTGCTTCGTCTACCTGGTCGGTCACGTCGAAGGTGTAGTAATACTTCGAGCCGTCCTTCAGCCAGACGTAGAGCACCAGCTTGTGCGGGGGCTCCGCATCGCCCTCGGCACGGGTCACGTCCGTGTCCGCGTCATAGTGGCCGAAAGTGTGGAACTCTCCTTCGATGGTGGTCGCATCACCCGCCGAAGCCTCGAAGGGCAGCGTCACCTGCTCCCGCTTTACCTGCTCCGCCGCACAAAATACCGAACCGGACATGCCCGACAACGAGGCACACATCTGCGTGATGCCGCCCAGGTTCTCCACATTGCGTATCTCGTAGGTGTAATAGCAGATCTGCTCGTGAGGCATCAGCGTCAGGCGGTGTTCATCGCGCTCGATGGTGGTGCGTTCGGTCTCCCCGTCACGCACGAACCAATAGCTCAGTCCCTGGTCGCGGATGTCAAGGTTCATGGCGTGGTCTCCCCACATCATATCCGGTGTGATAACCACCCGTTCCTCCTCTGTCCCTTCGGCACGGGGCGCATAGCTGGCCGTGTTGCCATAGATGGGTTCAAAGAGATTTCCCTCGCGGGTGTAGCATTCCTTTTGCCAGAAATCGTCCACGTTGCGGAACTGCACCACCTCATAGTCGTTATTATAATACAGCACCTGGTAGCGTCCTATGGGGATTTCCACCGTACCACCCTTCATGCCTGCCAGGTCGTAGCGCAACGGCTCGCCCGTCTGCGTACCTTCTTCGTCCACCGGGTAGAACCACAGGCACATGCCTTCCACTTCGTTGTTGCGCTCAGCATCGGGCGCATAACTCCAATCAAACTCCACCAACAGCTGCGCAGTGTGCGGGTGTTGGAAACACAGTTCCTTGTGTTCGCAAGCCGTGAAACACAAGACCCATGTCATAAGGTAAAATAGTCGTTTCATCGTTTGCCTCCTTTCCCTTTATTGGTGTTGTCGCGTCCGAGAAGCCACACCAGCGAAACCTCCAGTTTCGTGGGGCCGAAGTAGTGGCGTTGTTTGGTCGCCTGCCATACGTAGCAATCATCAATGGGTTTGTATTCATAGTATTTCCCGCCCAGATAGCCGACACCGATGGTGAAGTCGAGATTCAGCCTCCGGCCGACAGGCAGCGAGTAACCGTATTCCACGCCTCCGGCAAAATTAGCGCGATCGAAGAGTGTCCCGCCCGGCTCACCGCCCATGTAGCCGCGCCCGCCGGTCTCGAAGTCGTAGGTCAACACTTGGCCGTAGACACCGAGGTGATGCCCCGTGAGCGGCTTTTCCTGAGCTGCCTTACCCAGCCATTTCCGCACCGCGATGTCGCCCCCGTAGGCACGCCAGTACCAGTGGATGCGATCTTTCTTCCACCAGCCATACATCCATCCGGCACTGATGCTCCAGTTGTTCTTCAGGTGGAACTCCACCCCGATATTCGGGATCAGCGCGGCATCGTAAAGCATATTGGTTTTCACCGCCATATAGAAAGGCTTACGGTGAGGAATGGGACGCTCTATGTAAGCGGTATCCCACTTTATAATATAAATGGTATCATGCAGCATTTGAGGGGGAAGGGGCTGCGCCGCTTCCTGCTCAGCAAACTCGCAAGTAAGCCACACGGCGGAATAGCGCATTTCGGGAAAGAAATGCTGCTTCATGTAGCGGAAGGGGACACCGCCATGCAGTGCCATCAGCTTCTGTTTACGGTAGTCCGTCTTTTTCCCGTTTCCATCGTATGACCATTCGGGAGTGTTTTGGATAATATCGAGCACTTCGGCCTGATAGGGAATATTAGAACGCTGTACGCGCCGTTCCAGTTCCTCCCAGTTATAGCAATTGTCCTGCCACACGTTGATTTCGCCCGGAAGCCGGACGCCATGCCGATGGACGTAATCAAGAAACTCGCGCGTACGTTCTTCGTATAACTGCTGATTCAAGGAGAGCAGTCCTTCCAAAGAAGCATACGACTTAATGCGGAAGTTGAACCGTTGGTAACGCTCGTCGGCCGTAATATCTTTCAACCGGTCAAGGAAGCGGTCCATGCTGGCGCCATTCCCATGGAAGGAGGGCTCCAACTTTGCTTCACCCACCCGGTAATAGACCTTCACCGAGTCGGTCTGTACCTGCGCCGCTATATGGCCACCATATAGCAATAAGGCGATTAAGAAAATTTTCTTCATATATCATCAAAATGAGACAATTATCCTATAGAAGACAGAACGAAATAGCTGTTTAATCGTTCGTTTAATCGCTATATCGGGAAATGCCCCCTTTTAACCGGTATATAAAGGGGTAAATAGGCGAGTCAAATAACATAATGACAATATTTTATCCGCAAAATATTTGCTATTCGGATAAATATGCTTACCTTTGCTGCCGAAAACGAACAATTAACCAATCATTTGTCACTTCTCTGTTTTCGTCTTTTCTCTTTGTCATTTAGGGCTTTTTGCACTTCGGGATGTTCTTTCCTGAACTTGGTAAAAGTATCTCTTGATACCCGGAAATGCCGGCAGATGTCCGCCACCGATTTATCCTGTTTCAACATTTTAATGATATTTGAAACGTTATCCGACAATATGTTACGCTTTGTGTAGCTTCCTTTTTTCCGTCCTAATGTAATACCTTCCGCCTTGCGCAGGGCAAGAGCCTCACGGGTACGCAAGGAAATCAGGTTGCGTTCTATCTCCGCCACCAGACCGAAAGCGAAGCATAGCACTTTGCTGTTGATGGAATTGTCGAACGAATACCCCTCCTTCGTGGTATAAAGGTTGATGCCCTTCTCCAGACAAAGTCCCATGATACCCATGATGTCGGTCAACGTGCGGCTCAAACGCGACACTTCGGTAACAATGAGCGTGTCGCCCCGCTTCATCTGTTTCAGCAGGATGCCCAGTTTGCGGTCGCTTCCTTTCCGGTTCCCGCTGGCCACTTCCGTCACCCATTGGTCTATCACCCAATTTCTACCATCGGCATAACGCCGTATTTCCTCTCGCTGGTTGGACAAGAATTGCTTGCCCGTGCTGATTCGTAAATAAGCTATTATCATTGTATACTATTTTAGGTATATAAATATGATACAATGCGTATGCGCTTGCTAAAACGGCACAAAAAAAAGCGTTCAAAAACAGCACTTCTAACTTGACGGTAATCCTTTTCCAAAAAGGGTGCGTGCTTTTCCGGAAAAGGTAGTATGCTTTTGCAGAAAAGGTAGTATGCTTTTACGAAAAAGGTCGGCACAAAATTTGAGCTGCTCCCAAAGGAGTCGGCTTCCATTCTTTCTGGTTGATTCTGTATGACACTTCCAATCTAATATTGGCCGTTTCAAACAGATCCAATTTTATATATCCTCTGTCCCCTATGACAGTACAAATTCAGTCTATGTATGGCGATTTATCGAGAATATTCCCTACCTTTGTCTGCAACGATAACAATCCGTAAAATGGAAACAACGAAAGATATCAACCGAATCAAAGTAGTGCTGGTGGAAAAGAAGCGGACCAACAAATGGTTGGCTGAACAGTTTGGGAAAAACCCGGAAACGGTGTCGAGATGGTGTACAAACACGGCCCAACCGAGCCTCGAAACGTTGTTGGAAATCGCAAAGGTCTTGGAAGTGGATGTAAAGGATTTGCTCCACTCCACGCGTGAAGACATCCTGCCGAAGAAAAAGGACGCAGTCGCTACACCAGAAGGAGATGTGGAAGATAAAAACAAAGCAGAAAACCCAATTAGCGGAATGTTGAACTTTACGGACGAAGGAGACGAGGGATGATGGAAGAGATAAAAAGACGACCAAAAAAATCCATCCGCTTCTTTAATGACCGGGAAGTGCGGGCGGTATGGGATGATGAGAATAACTGTTGGTGGTTCTCAGCAACCGATATAGTCCGGGCTATCAACAACGAGCCGGATTATACAAAAGCCGGGAACTACTGGCGGTGGCTCAAACGCAAGCTGAAGCAGGAGAACATTCAACTCGTGAGTACCACTCACGGGTTCAAATTTGAAGCACCGGACGGGAAGTTGCGTGTCGCAGATGTGCTGAATAGTGAGAATGTTGCTCTGCTGGCTAAACATTATCCCAATAATAGAGCAAACGAATTCCTTGATTGGTTTACCTACAGTGACAATACGTTAGATGGCCAAAGTAGGAAAAAGGCCTATCAATTATATGAAAGCGGTCTATTGCGCACTCTTGAACCCGGTAGTTTGAAATGTCTGCAACAGATTCATGCCTATATCTTTGGAGGATTGTACGATTTCGCAGGACAGATACGCACAAAGAACATTTCAAAAGGAGGATTTACTTTTGCCAACTGCTTGCATTTTCCCGAAACGCTCCAAGTCATTGAGCGCATGCCGGAAACCACTTTCGATGAGATTATGGACAAATATATTGAGATGAATGTAGCCCATCCTTTCATGGAAGGAAATGGTCGTGCAACTCGCATTTGGCTTGACTTGATGCTTAAGCGGTCACTCAAGCGATGTGTAGATTGGAGCCAGATAGATAAGAACGAATATTTGGCAGCCATGCGTGAAAGCGTGATGGACGGTACTCACATTAAGGCTTTGGTAAAACCTGCGCTGACCACAAAGATTGATGACCGAGAAATGTTTATGAAGGGAATCGACTACTCTTATTATTATGAACAAAATGATTGATTGCCATGGGAAAATGGGGGAATTCATAATTTGAACCGCTAAATTTTCATCGTGAATATAATAAACGCAATAAATAGAATGAACGAACAGAAACTAATAAAATACCTTGCTTCTTATAAAGAATGGCTGACGAAAAATCCATCAGCAGCTAATGAAGCAAAACAAGAACGGATGGAAGCACAGCAAAAAGCTCATGCTTTCACCAAAGAACGGCTTCTTTCCCTGTCGGAAGATGACTTGTTCGAATATCTTTCACCCCTATGGGCCATGGCTATGTGGGGCAATAAGCACTATCAGATTGATAATATCATAGAAGCCAATGGGATTGAATTGCTCCGCAAACAATTTGCCAATTTGATTTATGGGGAAGCAGACATTGAAAAACGGTGGAATGATTTCCGTTCAAAAATTAAAGGCATTGGTCCGGCTATTATGAGCGAGCTGTTATGCAAAACTTATCCCTCGCAATATCTACTTTGGAATAAAAAGACATACACCGGATTTAAAACGTTGAACATTAACAATCTCCCACGCTATGAGGCAAGATTGGACGGAAAAATGTATGCAAAGTTATCCAGCATCGGACGAGAATTACTTGCGAAGTCCCAAGAATGCGGATATAATGAAATATGTGATTTATTGGCATTAAACTCTTTTATCTGGAATGAATTGCAAGATGATTCTACAGACTGCACCATTCCTGATAAAGGAGAAGAACTTATTGTTACAAGCAAAAAAGACGCGACTTTCATCCACAATGACATCCGGGACAAAGTGGCTGAAATTGGGCATTGCTTAGGTTTCCGGGCTGAAGTTGAAAAGAAAGTTGCCGCAGGCGCAATAGTTGATGCAATATGGGAAGTTACTATTGGGAACATGGGGCGTGTGATTTATGTATTTGAAGTTCAAACTTCTGGTTCTATCGATAGCTTGATATTAAATTTAATGAAAGCCAAAAACAACAAAGCTGTTCAAGGCATTGTCGCCGTGACAGACCAGAAACAAATTGAACGAATTAAAAAAGAGATAGAATCACTTCCCATAAAAGATGAAGTGAAATTCTGGGATTACACAGAGGTGCTAAAGATACATGAAGCCTTGCAGTTCGTAAATGAATCCATTAATCGGCTTGGACTTGTTCCAAATGGTTTGTAATAAAAGATACTACATTTATGAACAAATGATACTGAAACATCTCCAAAACGAGCAATGATGACGACAAAAATCCTTTTCCTCCACGGTTTCTTCGCTTCGGGCAGTTGCATACCAGCCCAAGCGTTAAGGCAGGCATTCGAAGGCAAGGTGGAAGTCCTCACCCCCGACCTTCCACTTCACCCTCGCGAAGCGTTGGCTTCTATCACAAGTCTTTGCGAACGTGAACATCCCCATGTATTGGTGGGCAATAGCAACGGTTCTTTCTTGGGACAGATAGTGGCATCCCGTTTAGGAATACCTGCCCTGTTGGGAAATCCCCATTTTGAAATGGCCCGCTTTCTTACTGAGCGCATCGGAGAGCGCGAATACAAATCACCACGAGCGGACGGGCGGCAACATTTCGTGATAGACCAACCGCTGATAGACGAGTTTGCCGACATACAAGCCCATCAATGGGACGATTGCCGACCGGAAATGAGAGACCGTATCTGGGGCTTGTTTGGGGAGAATGACCATCTGGCACATTTTGAACCGTTATTCCTACAACACTATACCCATGCTTATCACTTTCCCGGTGCACATACACCTACGACAGAAGAAGTACGGGAGTATTATGTGCCGTTAGTAGAAAGACTTATAGAATAGGGTCACTTCCTACCCTATACAACGGAAAGAAGTGACCCTAACATTAGTCTTCAGTAGATTCCCGAAGAATCTATCTTTCACATAATCCATATCCTCTCAAAACAACTTCCTCAAATCCATCAAAAGGAAATCCTCTGCACTAATTCCTCCGTCTCCCACGATAAAAGCCGATTGTGGATTGAAGAGCTTGCAGAACTTATCCAATCCATCCGTCCGCTTCTCTGCATTGCTTTTCACCTCAATGGCGACCACCGAACCTTTCCTGCGCAAAACGAAATCGACTTCATCGTCCCGCTCACGCCAATAGAACACTTCAAAGCGATGCACGAAGGCTTGGCTTACCAGATAGGCACCGACACCTGACTCAAAGATGCGTCCCCATGACTTACGGTTCAATATCGCCTGCTCAAAAGTCAACGGACTATACACCATCTTCAGTGCGTTGTTATATACTTGCAACTTGGGGATGCTGGCACGTCTCCGAGCCATATCCACACTGAACTTCTGGAGTCCGCAAAGCAATCCGCTTTCATCCAACAGGTTGATATATCCTGCCAAGGTCACCGTGTTTCCGGCATCTTGAAGCGAACCTAACATTTTGTTCAATGAAAGTAACTCACCCGAATAGGCTGCACCCAACTCAAAGGTCTGACGGAGCAAGGCAGGTTTGCTTATCGGTGTGTCCATCAGAATGTCTTTATTAATGGTTGCCTCAATGATGGCCGACTGAATGTATTGCCCGAAACGGTCTTCATCACTAATCAAGGTAGCCGCACCGGGGTAGCCTCCATAAAACAAATATTGATCAACAGAGAAGCCGAACCATTCCTGCATCTCCCGATAACTCCAATGGCTCATGCGTATCTCCTCAAACCGTCCGGCAAGGGATTCGGATAAGCCTTTTTCCAATAACACACGACTGCTCCCCAAAAGCAAGACCTTGATGTCGCGGTCATGGAACGTATCAACGTCCCACTCCTTCTTCACCACTTCGCTCCAGTTGGCTATCTTCTGTATTTCGTCAATCACAAGAATGACACTCTCCCACCCTCGGCTTTCTTTCAAGCTGCGCACAGCCGCCCAACAATCGGAAATCCAAGCACTGTTCGTGGCAGGAACATTGTCGGCTAAAAAGAACTGATAAGGCATATCCAAGTCCTGCAGCACTTGCTTAACCACAGTGGATTTGCCTATCTGACGGGCACCCATCACCACTTGGATGAACTTCCGTGGCTCTTTCATCCTCTCTGTAATTATCTGATATTCCGCTCGTTTATACATGCAATTACATTTTACTCAGTGGATTAAGTATTTTTGCTCAATGCAAAGGTAACAAATATATTCGAGTAATAATCATGGATTTACAAAGAAGGCACAAAATTTGAGTTGCTTCCAAAGAAAAGCGGATTATTTATGTTTCTGATATTCGGAAGGTGAGCACCCCACTTTGTCCTTAAAATATTTTCCAAAGAAAGACTGATTGGCAAAGTTCAGCATATCTGCTATCTGTTGTATAGTATATTTGCGGCTTTTAAGCATGGCTTTCGCCTCAAGAATAACATAATCAGAAATCCAATCGCCCGCAAACCGACCACTTACCTTATAAACAACCTGAGAGAGATATTTAGGTGTCACGCACAAAGTGTTGGCATAATAGGTGATGCTGCGTTCTTGTGTATAATGATTTTGCACTTCATTGAGGAATCGCAAGTAAAGTTCTTGCTGCCGACTGCTTTTACCTTTAATTTTATCTTCTTCAGGATCGGGCGCAAGCAGATAGTTATAGGCATTATAGGTTAACACCTGTATATATCCGAGCAATGCCCCCTTACGAAATGGATTGTTTGTTTCTGCTACTTTCGCTTTCATCAGGCGATAGAGCGTGACAGACTCTTTCATGGCTTCAGGGGTTAAATGGCAAAGAGGCGAAGCGTATAGCCGGCGTTGCAAAGACATGGTCGCCTCAACTTGAAAAGCAGCCTGAAAATATTCGGACGTAAAAGCTATCACAGCAATCCGTGTATCGCCATCCATGCCTTGATACACCCCGATAGTTCCTTCTTGGGCTATCAATATATCGTTAGCAACAAGCTCGAAATCCTGCAAATTCAGTTGAATCCGCATCCGGCCGGCTACACAAAAAATGACAATGGTAAAAGAGAGTTTGACCGGATAATTAGTAAATTTCCAACTCATACTTTCGTTCTCTACTGTCCCATCCAAACTATCCATCAAGATAAACTCCTTATCCAAATATACGGCCGAGCTTTCCGCAGACAAATGAATCAAATCCAAATTCCAATAAGGTTGTTTCATAAATTCTTTTCATTTCGACTTTTCGAATAACAAAATTAATCATTATAGACGATATTTTCAAAACTTATAATCCTTTAGAACAATACATTCGCCTATTCGATGACACTTTTTTCAGACAAACCAGGAACTTTGCAACAATATGAAGAAAACAATCATTAAACAATAAAATAGAAAAATGAAAAAAACAATCACATTCATTATCCTTGCCGGAGTATTTTGCGCCTGCGGAAGGTCATCGGAGGAAGATCCCGGAATACGAAGTGTCGTATTAACCGCCCCCATCGTATTGGAATCTACCTATACGATCAATCATCCGGGTATCGTCCGGGAAGCCCATACGATTAATCTTGGTTTCAAAACAGCCGGACAAATCGAACGCATCCATGTCCGCGAAGGGGATTATGTCCGCCAAGGAGAGCTGCTTGCCGAACTGGATGACACAGACTATCAATTGGGAGTAGAAGCTTTGCTGATACAATATGACCAGCTCAAAGATGAGGTGAAACGCGTGTCGCAGCTCTTCAATCAAAAAAGCATTTCAACCAACGATTATGAAAAAGCCGTGTCCGGGCTGAAACAATTGGGCGTACAATTGCAAGTCAATAAAAACAAACTGGATTATACAAAACTCTATGCACCCACAAACGGCTATGTGCAAAGCGTGAATTTTTCACCGGCAGAGATGGTCAATGCCGGAACAGCCCTATTTACATTATTAGATGTATCTCCAATGGAGGTCTTGGCAGATATCCCGGTCAGCGAATACAAGCTACGGAATCAATTCGCCCGTTATTATTGCCAAGTAGTAGGTCTTGATAAAAAATTGCCGATGAAGCTATTGAGCCTCACCCCAAAGGCCGACGGGAATCAACTTTATCAATTACGCCTGACTTTTGAAAAGCAGCCTGACGCGCTTACGGCCGGCATGAATGTGGGAATCGGGATTATTGTAACAGATACAACCTCCGCATCCGCTATTGCCGTGCCTCTATGCACCATCTTCCGAGACAAAGACACGAACGAGCCCTGCGTGTGGGTATTTGAACGAGACTCCACCATAACCAAGCGCCCTATTGTACTGAATGGAACCGATGAAGAGGGACGTGCCATCGTCATCGAAGGACTAACCGGTAAGGAACGTATCGTCCGGGCCGGAGTGAATGTTCTTCAGGATGGAGAACGGGTAGTCGTTGTAGAAAAAGCGAGTAAAACCAATATAGGAGAGTTATTGTGATGAAAATGACCGAATTTTTCATGCGAAGGCCGATATTATTCTGGTCGTTCATGGCAGCTATCCTAATAGCCGGCATACTTTCATTTTTGCAAATGCCTAAACTGGAAGATCCTGCCGTATCGGCTAAACAAGCCAGAGTCGTGATTGCATGGCCGGGAGCCAGCGCGCACGAGATAGAATTGAAAGTCGCCCAAATGATAGAAGACGAATTACGGGCTCTTCCCAACGTAAAGAAAGTAAGGACCGAATGTCAAAACAGTTCTGCCATGTTTACCGTCGAGTTCCAAATGACGGTACTTAACGAGGAACTGGAACAACATTTCGACCTGCTCCGCCGTAAGGTGAATGATGCCGCTTCGCGTCTGCCTCAAGGATGTTATAGTCCGATTGTAATCGATGACATGATGGATGTATATGGTATTTTTTATGCCTTGACTGCCGATGGGTACGAGTATCCGGAAATGTACAAGTATGCCAAACTTCTCCGTCGCGAATTGCTTAATGTAAAAGGAGTGAAGCGCATCAATATCATTGGAAACCGTGACGAGGTCGTCAATATTATTCTTTCCAAAGAACAGATTGCCCGAAACGGAATTGTTCCCACTCAAATCATGTCGGCTCTGCAAGCAGCCGGCAAGACCGTAAATGCCGGACGATATGCCAACGGAGAAGAACGAATAGCCCTCTATGTCGATTCCGCCATCAAAGATGAAGAAGATATCCGCAATCTGATGATTCAGACATTGGACGGCAAAACAATGCGTATTGGAGATATCGCGCGTGTGGAACGCACCTTCGCGGAACCGCAACGAAATGGATTCTTCGTGAACGGCAAACCAGCGCTGGCCATCTGTCTGGCAATGGAATCATCAGCCATCGTGCCCGATGTAGGCAAAGCCGTTGATTCCCGGCTGGCTGAAGTCATGAAACAGATACCTGCCGGACTTCAGACTGAAAAAATCTTTTTTCAGCCCGACAAAGTAGATGAAGCCATTTCTTCTTTCATGTGGAATCTTGTCGAGTCGGTTGCAATTGTCATTCAGGTACTTATTTTCACCATGGGATTCCGTAGCGGACTGATTATCGGATTCGGACTTGTCCTTACCGTAGCCATCTCATTTCCTATCCTATTAGTTTGCGGTACGACATTGCAACGCATATCATTAGGGGCATTCATCGTAGCGATGGGTATGTTGGTAGATAATGCTGTCGTCATTATGGATGGGATTCTGGTCGATAAGCAACGCGGTGAAGAATCCAAATAGAAACGCAACGATTCGTTAGCAAACAGGATAAAAACTCATCGGTCGGGGAACGCCGCGCGGC
>URGO01000010.1 GCA_900547435.1 uncultured Parabacteroides sp. | reverse complement strand
AAGAGGATGCCTATTTGTCCGGAGTCCGGCGCACGTATAGTCGGCTTTATGAATATGCCATTTCCCATAAGGAGAAGGGAGAAGCAATTCTTGCGATGGGACATCTACACGCCAACGGAGCGGAGCTATCGGAAGATGACCGTAGTGAGCGTGTCCTCATGGGCGGATTGGAATCGCTTCCCGCCTCTGCTTTTCCGGAAGGAATCGCGTATGTGGCGTTAGGGCATATTCACAAGGCGCAATGCGTTGGTGAAAAAGAACATATCCGTTATTCCGGAAGTCCTTTACCCATGTCTTTTTCGGAGACGAACTATCGTCATCAGGTTATTAAAATCAGCATAGATGCCGGGAAATTACAGGAGATAAAGACTATACCTGTCCCGCTTTGGGCGGAATTGAAACGCGTGCCATCCCAACCTTTGCCCCCGGAGGAGGTACTTCTGGCATTAGCCGGCCTGCCGGACGCGGAAGAAGGAACGGACAAGAGTCGTTGGCCTTATATAGAGGTGCAAGTATTGCTGAGCGAACCGGCTCCCGCATTCCGGCACAAGGTAGAAGAAGCCTTGCAACATAAAGCCGTACGATTGACTTCTATCCTGCCCTCTTATCCCAAGGATGAAAAAGATAAAGCGGAAAAACAACCGCTTACTTTCGAAGGTTTACAGAAGCTGAATCCGTTGGATATGTTGAAACGAGCCTACGAGAGCAAGTACCATACCGAACTTTCGGAAGATTTGGAGACCTTATTTACAGATGTAATGAGAGAAGCGTATGAAAATAGAAGCAATTAGAGGTTGTAATATCGCTTCGTTGGAAGGCGATTTTTGCTTGGATTTCAATGCTGAACCTTTGGCTTCGGCGGGAATCTTCGCCATATCGGGACCGACCGGATCAGGAAAATCGACTTTGCTTGACACGATGTGCCTGGCCCTGTTCGGACGTACACCCCGAACGGAACAGGCCAAAGAGAACAATGTCAAGGTGAAAGATATCCGGGATGATATGCTGGCGCAAAGCGACCCGCGCTTCTTATTGCGACGTGGTACCGCCTCCGGATATGCGGAAGTGGATTTCCTGGCCCTGAATGGCCAGCATTACCGTGCCCGCTGGTCGGTAAGGCGTGCCCGTGAAAAAGAAGATGGGACACTACAAGGTGTAGCTATATCGCTCATCAATTTGGATTCCGATACACCGGAGCAGGGAAAAAACAAGGAATTGCAACAACGGATTGTGCAGCTCATCGGACTGACTTTCGAGCAATTCACCCGCTCCGTCCTCTTGGCCCAAAATGATTTCTCAACTTTCTTGAAAGCTGAGCAAAGTGACAAGGCCGCCCTCTTAGAGAAACTGACGGGAACGGACATTTATTCACAAATTTCACGTCTCATCTATACCAAATGTGCTGAGGCAAAAGCGGATTTTGATGCCGTACAAGCCAAAATTCAAGGAATCGAACTGCTCAGCAAGGAGGAACTGGAGGAATGGAAAACGAAGCAGAAAGCATTGGCCCAGAAGTTATCCGCTTTAGAGAAAGAGAAAAAAGAGCGTCAACTCCGGCAAGAAGCGGTAAAAAACAGGCAAGCGCAATCCGAACAGATAAAAAAACAACAGGTCGAAGTCCAGGAGACATTAGAGAATGCCCGCAAGGCGCAACTCCACGTACAAGAAGAATTGGAAAAAGCCATCTCTGCCCAACAACAGGAAGAGGCCATCTACCAGAACTTACAACCGGAATTGCTTCGGGCAAGAAAAACAGACATCCAACTGGAGACTCTAAACCGGTCGGTCAAAGAGAAAAAACAAACTTGGGAAAAAGCAGTCCTGAATTACAGGACAGAAGAAAAGAAATATAAAGACGCTATCCAACGATGGGAAAAGGGGATGCAAAGCATTCAGGCTCTCACGCAATGGTTTGAAAAGCATCATACGAAAGAACATATCGCCGAACAATTGCCTGCCCTCCTGCTCCATTTGAACTCAGCGGAAGAGCAAAAGAAACAGGCCGAAACACTGAATAGCAAACAGAAGAGTTTAGCGAAACGGCAATCCCAATGGCAAAAGGATTGGCAAAAGATGGCCAATACCCTGCAAGAAAAGCAAAAGAAGTGCCAGGAGTCCGCCCGTCAAATAGCCTGGATGGAGAAGCAACTCCAACAAGAGGATATTCGGCAAATCAGTGCTGACATAGAATTATTGCAAAAAGAACGGGAACAGAAATTAGTAGAGAAAGCGCAATTCGGAACTACCGGAGATATACCGGTATTGCGTGGCCGGCTGATAGAAGGCCAGCCTTGTCCGGTATGCGGAAGCATACATCATCCGTTCGCCTTGCCCGAAACCGATGTTTGGTTACAAAGAATCAGCGAGGAGATAGACCGTGCTACGCTCCGCCTGAACGAACTGAACCGAAAGAAAACGCAACACCTCAATGAGGAAAAGCAACTCAACCTGCTTAGCCAACAGCACATAACTTTGCAACAGGAATTGCTTAAAGAGGAATCACAACACAAAGAATTGGGGAACCAACTGACGTTAATTCAGGAACAATTAGCCGACACACGTAACTATCTATCCGAAGCGGAACAAAAACTGGAACGTGCTCTACAAGAAACAACATCTCTATTTGGGCATACGGAATGGATTAAGAGTTGGAAAGAGAATGCCGAGGGATTCCGTACCCAACTCACCGAGTTCTCGCATCAATGGAAAGAACGAAAGGCGCAATTGAACCAATTGCAACAAAAGCAAGGAGGTTGGAAATCGACCGCCGATACACTCCAGGCGTTCCTCCCTTCTCTATCTGAACAAGTAAAGCGTGCCGAACAAGATTATAAAGTGCAAGTCGAAGAGAACAACCAGCTAAAAGCCGAACGCAATCGGCTATTAAACGGAGCCAATCCGGATGATGTAGAACAAGCCTGTAAAACCAAGATAGGAACTTGGAAACAAAAACAACAGCAATTAACCGAAAATAAGAACCGGCAAGCCGCTATTGTAGCACAAGAAGAAGGACGCTTAAAGCAATTGGATGAGAATCTTCTTCAGGCGCTTCAACTTCAACAAGAAGCCGAGAAACAATGGCTGGAATGGGTATCAGATTATGAAACCCGCTCCGAAGGTATCTCTTTGGATACGGCCTGGGAAGAAACCAACCGGCTAAACAATGAAGCCCAATTCCGCCTCCGTACGCATCAAGAAAACAAGCAACGGATTGCTCAATGGCAGGAATCCTTGAAACAAAAACAACTATATTACGAACAATGGGCACAACTGAACGATCTGGCCGGATCATCCGACGGATCGAAGTTCCGTAGGATTGCACAAGGTTACACCTTAGATGTACTCCTCAGCTATGCCAATGTACATCTCCGCGAATTGACCAAACGTTACCGGCTGGAACGTGTCCCGGACACGTTGGCCTTGCAGGTCATCGACAAAGATATGTGTGATGAAGTCAGAACCATCCACAGTCTTTCAGGCGGAGAATCTTTTCTGGTTTCACTGGCCTTGGCACTCGGATTATCCTCGCTTTCCTCCAACCGGATGAAAGTGGAAAGCCTATTTATAGATGAAGGTTTCGGCTCATTGGATGCAGAGACCCTGCGCATTGCCCTTGATGCTTTGGAAAGCCTTCGGACGCAAGGACGCAAAATCGGTGTTATCTCTCATATCCAGGAGATGACCGAACGAATCCCGGTACACATTCAAGTCATCCGCAACGGGAATGGAAAAAGTTCGCTGGAAATAAGATAAAAAACTGAGTGCATCTTTTCGGACAAAAGATGCACTCAGTTTTCTAAAATTCCCAACCTTTTTTTGGAAAAGGTCGGATAAATGAAAAGTGCTTATTTATTGTTTGCGTAATTCTTATTCAAATATTCCAATAATTCGGCCGTGATATCGTAAGCATCATTGGCCAACAAGATATTATCGCCCGCCGTATTGCTGAAAACCACCTGGAATCCACGGCTTTGGTTGAACACTTTCAATTGTCCAACAATTGAATCACGCAATTGCTCATTCAATTTCTGTTGCTCGGTCATCAATTCCTGCGACAGGCGTGTATCCAAATCCTGTAATTCCTGACGTTTATTCAACAAGCGTTGTTGCTCCTGTTCCGCTCTTTCCTGAGTTAAAAATGCATTATTGGTAATCTTACGCTGAAATTCCTCCATCTCTTTCTGCAAAGAAGCCGCTTTTTGATTTACACTGGCCCTCGAACTCTCAGCCTTTTTCAAGATGATTTCATTCAAATCTTTAGCATAATTGTAGTTCTCCAAAAGCGAATCAACATTGACATACGCAACCGGTAAAACTCCTGTCGGAGAATCACCTTCGCTTGTCATAGGTTTCACCACGTTCGCCTCTTTCTTACCAGAGAATTGCATCACAAAAAGAATCACAACGGCAATTGCTAATATACCGTTGACAATGTAGTTAACGTTCTTCATATATTATCTTTTTTATTTATATCAATAAATGTCCACTTTTACATTTGTTCCTTTTTCATCCTATCATATAGATTCTGATGCTGAACTTGCAGCCTGTCTTCTGTTTTTGCACAATAAATACCTTTCTTGCGCAGCCCTTTATTCCCTTCGATATGCGTATTCGGGAAACGTCCGCCCTTCACTAAAATGACTTTTATGCAGAGTAAAACTACACAAATAGCAATAATTATGACTGTAAGTAATAACGTTTTTAGCATTTTCTCTATATTTGTGAACGCAAATATAAGGGTTTCACCGATTATAAAGTAGTTTTTTCCGATTTAATTCTACTTTTTTTCGATAAAATCCCGATTTGATGAGATATATTAACTTTATAAACAACGTTCAAAATGGTGAAAATTACAGACTTGCAACCAGGAATCGTGTGGAAGCATTTTTATGAGATTACACAGGTTCCACGCCCTTCCAAGAAAGAAGGGAAAATCATTGCTTATTTGGAAGCATTTGCCAAGAAGCATAATCTGAATATCAAAAAAGACCAAGTAGGAAATATTCTTATGTCGAAGCCGGCAACCCCCGGCATGGAAAATCGGCAAACGGTCATCCTGCAATCACATATGGATATGGTATGCGAAAAAAACAACGATACCAAGCATGACTTTGACAACGATCCCATCGAAACAATTGTGGACGGAGACTGGCTGCGCGCCAATGGAACTACTTTAGGAGCTGATAACGGTATCGGTATGGCTGCCGAACTGGCATTGCTGGCTTCTGATGATATCGAACACGGCCCCATCGAATGCCTGTTTACCATAGACGAAGAAACCGGACTGACCGGAGCAAAAGCTATTCAAGAGGGTTTTATGACCGGACATATTCTGCTGAATATGGATAGTGAAGACGAAGGACAAATCTTCATGGGATGCGCCGGAGGAAAAGATACTCAAGCCCTGTTCCATTATCAGCCACAAGAGGCTTTGGCTGACCGTCTTTATTTCCGTATCGATGTAGTCGGACTAAAAGGCGGACATTCCGGCGGTGATATCCACAAAGGATTAGGTAACGCCAACAAGATTCTGTTCCGCTTCCTTTATCTGTTAAAGAAAAAAGGCTATGATTTCACCTTGTGTTCAGTAGACGGAGGAAACCTGCGTAATGCTATTGCCCGCGAAGCACATGGCATTATCGGATTGCGCTCTGAAGACAAAGAAAACGTTCGTGTGTTGCTAAATCATTTCACGGCTGATATCGAAAACGAATTGAAGCATGTAGATAAAGATGTCCGTCTGATTATGGAATCGACCGACCAACCTAAATGTTACATTGACCAGGCTACTGCTGAGCATGTAATCAATGCTATGATGGCTTGCCCTCACGGAGTAATCGGCATGAGCCATGACATCGAAGGATTGGTTGAAACTTCTACCAATTTAGCTTCCATAAAAATGAAAGAAGATAACACTATTTTAGTGGGAACCAGCCAACGTAGTTCCATCGAATCATGCAAAGAAATGGTTGCTAATCAAGTAGCAGCAACCTTCTTACTGGCAGGAGCACAAGTTTCTCATGGAGACGGCTATCCGGGATGGGCGCCCAATCCGGATTCTGCCATCTTAAAAATCGCCCAAGCGACTTATGAGAAGTTATTCCATAAACAACCGGAAATCATGGCAATCCACGCAGGTCTGGAATGCGGACTCTTCCTGGAAAAATACCCGCATCTGGATATGATTTCATTCGGTCCGACTCTTCGCGACGTGCATTCGCCCAACGAACGCATTGAAATCAAGACCGTCGGGATGTGGTGGAGCCATTTATTGGAACTGCTGAAAAATATTCCGGAAAAGTAAAAGGTAAGTTATACTTAAAAAAAATGTATCGGCCGAATCAACCAGCCGATACATTTCATTTATCCATTCGAGTTTACAAATTATTCGCTCATGCCCCTTGTTCTTCCAATTCCTCCTCCTCTTCTTCTGGCGGAGCCGGTTTCACAAAGAAAGCACTTAACTCATACAACCCATAAAGCGGGAAAAAGACAATTCCCAATGTAAACGGATCACTACTTGGCGTAATGAAAGCCGCTCCTATCAATAATGCAACAATGGCATGACGCCTGTACTTATGAAAGAATG
The DNA here is from genome assembly GCA_900547435.1 of uncultured Parabacteroides sp. Classification (GTDB taxonomy): domain Bacteria; phylum Bacteroidota; class Bacteroidia; order Bacteroidales; family Tannerellaceae; genus Parabacteroides. The sequence continues at coordinate 30,601 of URGO01000010.1, read as the reverse complement.
AACGGTTCAACACACCAATCTGCGACAAAAGCCAAGACACCAAAGGCATCTCAAAAACAACTCCCATGACGAATATCAACATCAGGAAGTTATCCATATAAGACTCTAAGGAGACTTGCTCGATAATGGTCGGACTCAGCTGGTACGTAGCCAAGAAACGTAATGTCATCGGGAATACCAATAAGTAACCTATGGCACAACCCAAGAAGAACATAATCGTTCCGCAAAGGAAAACCCAACGTACATTCTTTTTCTCATTCTCATACAAGGCCGGACTGACAAACTTCCAAATCTCATACATAGTATAAGGGAATGTCAACAATACCGCCAGCCAGAAAGAAGTCGTCATGTGGGTAAAGAACTGCGATGCCAACTTAATATTCACCACATCAATATGAAAATCCTGATTACAGAAATCGGGCAGCAAAGAAAAGATAGAGCTTAACTTGCACATGGCCTGATAAGTCAGGAAGTCGGCATAGCGCGGTGCCATCACCACATGGTCAAACAACCACGGCATTACAGAGAATGCCGCAATCGTAAAGACAAAAAGCGCTATAACAATACGGAGTAGAGTCCAACGAAGATCTTACAGGTGATACCAGAATGACATTTCATCTTGTTGCTCTTCCATCAGGCTTTATTGCTTCTTAGTAGTATCAGTATCATCAATCTTGATGTCGTCCTCCAAGCCTTTCACGCCGTCCTTAAAGTTTTTCACTCCTTTACCCAAACCTTTCATCAGTTCGGGAATCTTCTTTCCACCGAATAACAACAACACAATGATGGCGATAATAATAATCTCGCCAGTACCTAAATTACCGATAAATAATAAATTATCCATGATATAGTAAATTAAATTGTTTTAAATTGTTCATTTATTTTTCTTTCAACGGGCACAAAGATACAATTTGAAATGAATTATACGCACATTATTCGAAGATTTATTACCTTTGCAGCGTCTTAAAAAACTAAAATTAGAAAATTATAGAACAATGAAAGCGTATGTATTTCCTGGGCAAGGTGCTCAGTTTGTAGGTATGGGCAAGGACCTGTACGATAACAATCCGCTGGCAAAAGAGATGTTTGAAAAGGCAAATGACATTTTAGGTTTCCGTATTACAGACCTGATGTTTGCCGGAACGGACGAAGATTTGAAGCAGACCAAAGTAACACAGCCTGCCATCTTCCTGCATTCTGTTATTTTAGCCAAGACATTAGGCGAAGAATTCCAGCCTGACATGACGGCAGGGCATTCGTTGGGAGAGTTTTCCGCATTGGTTGCAGCAGGTGCTTTATCGTTCGAAGATGGTTTGGTTTTGGTATCCAAACGTGCGATGGCTATGCAAAAAGCCTGCGAAATGACACCCTCTACAATGGCGGCCGTATTGGCTTTGCCTGATGCTAAAGTTGAGGAAATCTGTGCAACTATCGAGGGAGAAACCGTGGTATGTGCCAACTACAATTGTCCGGGACAAGTGGTTATTTCCGGAACAATCCCCGGAATCGATGCCGCTTGCGAAAAAATGTTGGCCGCCGGAGCTAAACGTGCTTTAAAACTGAAAGTGGGCGGCGCGTTCCATTCTCCGCTGATGGAACCGGCTCGTGCAGAACTGGCTGCAGCTATCGAGTCAACTAATTTCCACAAGCCGATTTGTCCTGTTTATCAAAATGTAAGCACAAAGGCAGAAACTTGCCCGGATACTATTAAGGCTAATCTGATTGCCCAACTGACCGCTCCGGTACGTTGGACTCAATCTGTACAAAACATGATTGCCGATGGGGCTACCCACTTCGTAGAATTAGGTCCGGGAGCCGTTCTTCAAGGATTGATCAAGAAGATTAACAAAGAAGTTACTACCGAAGGCAAACAATAATAATAAAGAATGAAGAATTAGGAATGAAGAATCTATTGCACATGATTTCTTCATTTTTAATTCTTCATACTCTATTTTTCATTCTCACTACATGAAATATCCTTCCGCTTTATTAGAAAATGCCGTGAACGAACTGGCTACACTTCCTGGTATCGGACGAAAAACAGCACTGAGGTTAGCATTATATATGCTCAGACGTGACCCGTCATACACCGAGAACTTTGCCAGTGCATTGGTTGCATTACGCCGTGATGTAAAATATTGCCGGACGTGTCACAACATTTGCGATGATGATATATGCCCGATATGCGCCAACCCGACTCGCGACCACTCTTTAGTCTGTGTTGTCGAGAACATCAAAGAGGTCATGGCCATTGAAAACACCGGACAATTCAAAGGCGTTTATCATGTGTTAGGAGGAATTATTTCACCTATGGACGGTATCGGCCCCAGTGATTTGCAAATAGATAGCTTGGTAACACGTGTTGCAAGCGGAGAGGTAAAAGAGGTCATTTTAGCTTTAAGTACAACCATGGAAGGCGATACGACCAACTTCTTCATCTATCGTAAACTATCCGCCTACCCGGTAAAGGTAAGTGTAATTGCCAGAGGCGTTTCTATCGGAGACGAAATAGAATATGCCGACGAAGTAACCTTGGGACGTTCCATACTGAACCGAACAAGCTTCAATGATTCCATTAAACTTTAAGTAGACTGAACTATGTACGAGACTCAATTATCTATCGTGATTGTTAATTACAATGTAAAATACTTTCTGGAACAATGCCTCTATTCGGTACGAGCAGCTACACGAGGTATGGAAGTAGATATATATGTAGTAGACAATCAATCGACAGATGGTTCTATAGAATACCTGCGTCCTTTGTTCCCGGATGTCAACTTTATCGAAAATCAGGAAAATACCGGATTCGCCAAAGCCAACAACCGGGCATTTCGTATCTGCAAAGGCGAATACGTCTTGATGCTGAATCCGGATACGGTAATCGGCGAAGAGTCTTTGCGAAGCCTCTGTTATTTCATGGACGAACATCCGGAAGCCGGAGCTTTAGGATTGAAGATGCTTAATGGGAATGGAATATTTTTGGCCGAAAGCAAACGATCTTTCCCGACTCCGTGGGTCTCGTTCTGCAAACTATTTGGACTTTCCAAACTATTCCCCGAGTCACCCAAATATGCAAGTTATGCCCTGCCCTACTTGTCACCCGATGAACAGCACGAGGTTGATGTTTTGTGCGGAGCTTTCATGTTGATGCGGCATGACGCATTGAACAAAATCGGACTCTTGGACGAAAGTTTCTTCATGTACGGAGAAGACATCGACCTTTCCTACCGATTTATCCAAGCCGGTTACAAGAATTATTATATGCCTGAACGGATGCTCCATTACAAAGGAGAAAGTACACAAAAAGTCTCTTACCGTTTCTTGAAACGTTTTTATGGAGCCATGCTCATCTTTTACAAGAAGCACTATCCGGAAGCATCACCTTTACTCTATGCAGCCATCAAAACAGCTGTTTTGTTAAGAGCTGCTTTGGCATCGTTCACTAATTTGTTCGGCAAAAAGCAACGTAACATCAGGCATCGCAGACTACTTGTTGTTTGCCATAAAGAATCATTCTCTGAAGCAAAGAAAGTTATCATCTCTCATTTTCCGAAATGCGAACATGTCAACCTTTGGAATCTGAATGAAGAGCGTATCACTTCAGCCGTTTGCCGAAAGAATCAGATGAACCGTTTCACCGATATCGTATTTGTTTATCCTGATGTTCGGTTCGAACAAATGTTTCTCCTGATGGACATCATGCCGGACAAACGGATGACTTATCACATCTATAACACAAATAACAATCGCTTAATCTCGCCGGGGAAATGACACTATTGCGCAACTCATCCATCCTACTAAGGGCCTTGGAGCCAGAAGATTTGGAAATTCTCTATCGCTGGGAAAACAATACTGATATCTGGCAATACGGAAGTACGCTTGCTCCCTTTTCCAAATTCATCATCCGGGAATACATTGCCGAGTCACATCGGGATATTTATGAAATCCATCAAGTTCGATTCATGATTGAGCAAACCGAAACACATACTCCTATCGGTTTGGCTGACCTATTCGACTTCGACCCGCACCATCGGCGAGCAGCCGTAGGAATCCTCATTGACACACCTTTTCAATGCCAAGGATTTGGCTATATGGCCTTACAATCTTTACAGGAATATGCCTTTTCATTTCTCAAACTACATCAACTATATGCTTATATTCCCCTTGAGAACAAAGCCTCCCTGCGATTATTCAACAAATCCGGCTTTGTCCGTCATGGAATATTCAAGGAATGGCTGCTCACTCAGAATGGATATACGGATGTAGCTATGGTACAGAAAATCAATTCAGATAAGTCTCTTTAGGATAATATTTCCATAACTTCTTATAATCACCTCCTAAATTAACAACAGATGATTTCCAATAAGCATCACCATTTTCAGAAAGGACATGCTCATCGTCCGAATGGCCTACGACCCATGAATGAGACCTGATTTCTTTAGAAAGCTGATGATTCTCCCAACCTGAATACCCTACAAAAAACTTTACTTTTCCTTCTATATCAAAACCAGACAATATATATGTTTTCAATGCCTCAAAATCACCATCGAAATAAAGATGATCGTTGATTTTTAACGTATTCGGCACAATTAAATCCCCCAAAGAATGAACAAAAAACAGACGATTGGCCGCTACCGGTCCTCCAAAATAAATCGGTATTTCAGGGATTTGGGCAAAATCCGGCACCGCATCGCTCAGCATTAGTTTCGTTTTCTTATTTAAAATAAATCCCATCGACCCTCCTTCTGTTGAATGTTCTACCAGCAAAACAACCGAACGATGGAAATAAACATCTCTCAACAGAGGCTCAGCAATCAATAAACGACCCGGACGAGGTGACAGGTTATTCGGTAAAGCCTTAAATATACTTTCACTTTTCATCTTCATTCTTGTTTAATTCCTAAAAGGTAGCACAAGATAAGGCTCTAAAACAAAAAATGCAAATATTTGGAAACTTTTTTTCACCTCTGCCGTAGATTTAACAATCTCTTTCGTTCTTGAGGAAAATTCATGCCTATCTTCCGATTCGTTTATGCCTATCTTCTCCGCTAAAGATAGGCATAAACGAATCGGAAGATAGGCATAAAAAATGACCAACTCCAAAAAAATTCTTACCTTTGCCATCAGAAAGGCAAGGTCTTTCCGGTGTGCTTGCTTAACCACCTATTAAAAACAAGAAATTTATGGACAAAAAAAATGCTGCAATGGTATGCTTCTCTGGCGGTCAAGACTCTACGACCTGCCTTTTTTGGGCGAAGAAGCATTTCGCGCACGTCGAAGCGGTATGTTTCACGTACGGACAAAAACATTCTTTAGAAACTGAGGTTGCCCGCAAAATTGCGAGCGAAGCCCAAATCCCCTTTCATTTACTGGATGTCTCGTTGATTAGTCAGTTAGACCCGAATTGCTCATTAGTAAACGACTCCATCCGGATGGATGAAAACAAACCCACCGATAGTTATCCCAACACCTTTGTTCCCGGACGGAACATGGTATTCCTCACCTTCGTGGCCATATTAGCGCGGAGTAAAGGAATCCATCACATCGTGACCGGTGTTTCCGAAGCTGATTATAGTGGCTATCCGGATTGCCGGGACACCTTTATCCGTTCATTAAATGTCACCCTGAATTTGGCCATGGATGACCAATTTGTTATCCATACCCCTTTAATGGAACGAGATAAAAGCGAAGTATGGGCTTTGGCTGACGAGTTAGGCGTATTTGACCTCGTGCGGACTCAAACATTGACCTGTTATAACGGAATTATAGCCGATGGATGTGGGCATTGCCCTGCTTGCAAATTACGCAAAGCCGGATTGGAAAAATATTTATCGACCAAAAAGCTGAATTAAAAAGATGGATACAAGAAAAGAAGAAAACGAATTACACCTATTGGGCAATAACACGGTCTACCGCCAGGATTATGCGCCGGAAGTACTGGAAGCATTCACCAACAAGCATCAGGAAAACGATTATTGGGTACGCTTCAATTGTCCGGAATTTACCAGTCTATGCCCGATAACCGGCCAACCGGACTTCGCGACAATCTATATCGACTATATTCCGGATATAAAAATGGTAGAAAGCAAAAGCCTGAAGCTTTACCTGTTTAGCTTTCGCAACCACGGAGATTTTCATGAGGATTGCGTCAATAAGATTATGAAAGACTTGATTCGTTTGATGAATCCAAAATATATTGAAGTTACCGGCATATTCACGCCACGTGGAGGAATAAGCATCTATCCTTATTGCAATTATGGGCGTCCGGGAACGAAATACGAGCGATTAGCAGAAGAGAGATTATTCAGACATAACGAATCCAATAAAAGTTTTTAGGAAATTTAAAAGTAAGATATTTTTCTTTTTAGCAAAAAAAATCTAATTTTGTGGCAATCTATAACCATAAAAGCAAATAGACCATGAACAGAAAAAAACTTACAGTAAGATTGGCTTTAGCAACATGTGCTATGGCAATGTGTGTTAGTGCTAACGCTCAATGGACTGGTTACGCAGGTATCAAACCTGAAATGTCTGAATTTTACGAACCGGTTCCGCCGGTTGTGACTCCTGGTGTTGAATTGGCAGATGGTGGATTTACAGCTCCATCCGATGCTATCATCCTATTCGATGGTAAAGACTTATCGCAATGGGAAAGTGTAAAAGGAGGCCCGGCTGAATGGATTGTGAAAGATGGCGTATTCACCGTAGATAAAAAGAAAGGGGATATCCAGACAAAGCAGAAATTCGAAAGCTACCAATTGCACCTCGAATGGCGAGTTCCCGAAAACATCACAGGTGAAAGCCAGGCAAGAGGAAACAGTGGCGTTTTCATGCAAGGTATGTATGAAATCCAGATTTTGGATTGCTACAACAACAAGACGTATGTAAACGGACAGACAGGTAGCGTCTATAAACAGACTGCTCCGCTGGTAAATGCCATGCGCAAACCTGGCGAATGGAATGTATATGATATCATCTATACAGCTCCTACGTTCAAGAAAGACGGAAGTTATCGTACACGCCCGACTGTAACCGTTATCCAAAATGGTGTGGTACTACAGAATAACACAACCATACTCGGTACAACGGAATACATCGGATTCCCGCAAGTAAAAGCACATGGCGCAGGCCCGATTATCCTGCAAAGCCACGGTGACCCAAGCGAACCTATCAGCTTCCGTAATATCTGGATTCGGGAAATGTAAAAATTAGAAGTTGGAAGTTAGAATTGCATTTTTCTAACTTCCAACCTACAACCTACCAGCAACTAACCAGCAACCCCAGATTCAATCCAGTAACAATCGTTCCTAACAACAGCAATATCACATTCGTAGACCGACTATTAGCAAACTTCCCCATTACGTGCTTGCTTGAAGTAAGATAAACCTGAGTGAATATAGTAATCGGTAACTGAATACTTAGTACCATCTGCGAGATTATCAATCCCCTAAACGGATCTCCTACCAAAAATATAAGTAGCAAAGCCGGAATAAAAGAACAAAGGACACCTATCTTAGAATGAATATCCTTATGATGATAAGCCTCACCAAAGATTCCGGCAAAAATGGAAGCTCCGGCAATGCCTGAAGTAATTGTCGAAGAAACACCTGCCAACAATAATGCCGCTGCAAAGATTACACCGGCATTATCTCCAACCAACGGAATAAGCAATTGCTGTGCTTGGTCCAATTCTTCCACTTTCACCCCTTCACGGAAAAAGGAAGACGCGGCTAAAATAACCATAGCAGAGTTGATACCCCAACCGATAATCATAGACAAGAGCGTATCATAAAACTCATATTTGAGTTGTCTTTTGATAACCTTTTCATCCTCTAAATTCCAATTCCGACTTTGGATAACCTCCGAATGTAAGAACAAATTATGTGGCATAACCACTGCTCCCAATACGCCCATGATTATCAACATCGAGTTTTCGGGAAACGAAGGTTTCAACCATCCTACCACTGCCGTATGCCAATCCACATCAACCAGCATCAGTTCATACAGAAACGACAGACCTATTATCGACACGAACATAATAATCCATCGTTCTATCTTACTGTATGTATTGCTAAAAAGCATCAGTAAGCACGCCAATGTAACAATTACCGATCCGATATGAATTGGAACGCCAAACAACATTCGCAACGCTATTGCACCTCCTAATATTTCAGCCAGCGAAGTGGATATACTTGCCATCATAGCTGAAATCAAAATCGGACGACTCAGTTTCGGAGGCAAATACTTTGTAGTAGCTTCTGCCAGACATAACCCAGTAACAATCCCCAAATGAGCCACATTGTGCTGAATAATAATTAGCATTATTGAGGAGAATGTAACTACCCACAACAAAGCATATCCGAATTCGGAACCTGCCGCCAAATTGGTTGCCCAATTTCCAGGGTCAATGAATCCAACCGTCACTAAAAGTCCCGGTCCGATATATTTCAACAAATCCAATGCGCCGGAACGCGGATGGTGATTGAATTTCAGTTTATCAAACAATTTCATCTTCTCTATCACTTTTTTATTTAAGGGAATGTCAACATAAACGTAGTATAGCGGGTAGACGGCGTAACCTTAAGCTCCAAACTTCCACCCGAAAGACGCATAATTTGTCGGGAGATGGAAAGTCCGATGCCACTACCTTTCTCCTTTGTAGTGAAAAAAGGAACAAATATATGCTCGGCCTCCTCGATAGGAATCAATGGGCCGTTATTACTTATCTCGATAATCACATTTTCTTCTTCATTACTATATGCTTTAAACAGAATCCAAGCATCAGCCTGCTCCGTACCAATAGCCTGCATTGCATTCTTTAGCAAATTCAAAACAACTTGCGAAATCAGATTCTCATCAGCATACAAAATCAAATCGTCTGGCTGAATATCAACCTTTATATCAATATTCGTTCAGGGATTATGAAAACGAGCCAGTTGCACCATACGCTCAGCGAAACGGTTCACATAAAATAAGGATGGCTGCGGTGTAGGTATATGCGTAAACTTCCGATAAGACTCCACAAAAGATATCAACCCTTTTCCTGTACTGCTGATAACCTCCAGACCATCCCGTATATCCTCATCCATCTGTTTATGCAACGAAAGCAACGTATCGCTCAAAGATGTTATCGGTGTGATAGAATTCATGATCTCATGGGTCAGTACACGGGTCAGTCGGATCCAGGAATCTATTTCTTTCTCATCCATCTCATTATTGATGTCATTCAAAGCGATGATACGTACATGCCTTTCTTTCAGCTGCATTTCCGAGACCCGTAGAGAAAGATTGACCTTTCCTCGTTCATTCGAAAAAGAAATCTGCTCCTTATCCCCCGGTTGGATAGTAGAAATCAGTTCCTCCAACCGTTCGTCAATCTTACCCAATTGCTTCACATGTGTAAAAATAGATATACCTAAAAGGCGCAACGCTCCGTTGTTGCATTGGTAAATATTGCCGTTATCATCTATTACAATAATTCCGGTTTTCACCGAATTCATGATTAACTCATAATATTTCTCCCGCTGGATAGCTTCGGCCTTAGCCTGAAAGAGTATTTGAGTGATGCGATTTAACGAATCACTCACCAATTGATCATCCAAAGAATGTCCCTCTGTCGCATATTTGAATGCATAATCATTATTGTTGATGGCATCAAACATAAAAGCAATCTTCTGCGTATTCAAGAAATAAAGCTTGCGGATTCGGATAAGAATCAGAACAATAGCAATAAGCATACAAGGGACCAATGCCCACAATCGTTCCAATGCGCTCCACGTTCCGATAATACATGCTGCCGTCAGCAGCAACAAATGGACAGTCAGACTATATAAAGGACGCTTAAAGGCCATAACGCTTTAATTTGTTATAAAGAGTCTGACGAGAAATACCTAACTGGTTTGCCACCAAAGAGAGATTCCCCTCATATTTCTCCATGGCATTCTTAATCATCGCATATTCCATTTCCTCCAAAGTTTGAATTTGGGGTTGCTTAATCGGTTCCTCTTTCTTAGCCTCCGGAAATTCGAAATAGAAACTCTCCAACACAGATCCATCACAAATAATCACAGCCTTTTCAATAACATGCTCTAACTCGCGGATATTGCCGAACCACGGTTGCTTTTGCAACAAAGCAGCCGCTTTTTCACTCAGTTGCAAGGCCGTTTTATTGTACAAAGTCGCATACTTTTCCAAGAAAATTTCCGATAAAGGGATAATATCCTCCTTACGTTCACGGAGAGGCGGTATCTCCACATGAATAGTATTGATACGGTAAAGCAAATCTTCGCGAAACTCTTCACGCTGCACCATATCCTGCAAATTACGGTTGGTCGCACAAATCAAACGGATATTCACAGGGATTGGTGTATTACTTCCCACCCGTACAATGCTGCGCCGTTGCAATGCAGTCAGCAACTTGGCTTGCAAATGATAAGACAAATTTCCGATTTCATCCAAAAACAGCGTTCCGTTATTAGCTGCTTCAAACTTGCCAGCACGATCTGTCCTCGCATCGGTAAAAGCCCCCTTCACATACCCAAACAACTCGCTCTCAAACAAAGATTCGGTGATTGCCCCCATATCCACGGCTATCATTGGCTCTTCTTTGCGATGGGATAGAGCATGGATTTCCCGGGCCAGCATCTCCTTTCCAGTCCCGTTCTCGCCCGTAATCAGAATATTGGCATCTGTATGAGCTACCTTCTCAACCAACGAACGCAATCGCTGCATCACCGGGCTCTCTCCCCAAAACATACCACTCCGTCCTTGCGCTGAACAAGCGGATTTCCTATCATTATGTGAAGGGACTTTCTGCCGATAAGCAGCCACTAACGTATCTATCAATTTCTGATTTTCCCACGGCTTGACTATAAAATTGTTCGCACCCTCTTTCATGCCTTTGACCGCCAACTCAATATCAGCGTAAGCGGTAAACAAGACGACTTGCACCGTAGGATAACTCTTTTTTATCTCCCCCAGCCAGTATAAGCCTTCGTTACCGTTATTAATACCGGCACTGAAATTCATATCAAGCAGTATTACATCCACCGCATTTTCCTGCAAACTCTGTTTAATCAAGTTCGGTGTATGAATCGTTATAATCTTTTCAAAACAACTCCGCAGCAACAATTTTACCGCTGTCAAAATCGCCTTATTATCATCAACAACCAATATTGTCCCCTGCTTTTCCATTTTCAGCATCTCTATTTTTCGGCAAATATAGCATTTATTTCCTATAAGTCCGTAAGGCCTTTCATTTATTAGTTCTTTAGTTCGTAACTTTGCCCTACAACAAAAAAACAATAGAGTCATATCAAGATATTTATGGAATGAGTGGCTGTTAAATAATTAAATGAATATGGAAAAAGAAATTTCATACGAAACTATGAACAATATTGCCGAAAAAGATACTGCAATATATAGCGATGACCGTATCGCATTTATTGAGGAACTTCAGAAATTCGAAACATACGAACCGGTAAAGACCGGGGTAATTATCATCGTTTTATGCCTAAAAGGAAAAGCATCGCTCTATCTGGATGGCGAAATTTTCCATCTCGGTATAAACGATCTACTGATTTGCCATCCCAATATTATTGTAGAACAAAGTATGGTGAGTGTAGACATTGAATATCGGTGTATCTGCATGTCTCCGGAATATGTACAGCAGCTCGGCATGATTTCCAACAATACCTGGGATGTTCTTCATTTCTTAGAAAAATCACCTGTTTTGCACTTGAATCCGGAGGAAGTATCCTTGTTCTGTCAATATTATGATTTGATCCGTTCCAAACTCACCGGAAAACCTTGCCGCCATCAAAAAGAACTTGTCGATGCCTTACTGCAGGCTTTTTTATACGAATTTCATGATGCCTTAGAACGTTTCGTCTCCATAACTCCTCCCAAATTCTCATCCGGAGAGAAATTATTTAAGGACTTTGTTACGATGCTGACCACCGCCTATCCCAAAAGCCGGTCGGTAGCCGCATACGCCGATCAGCTTTGCATCACGCCTAAATATCTATCAGCGATATGCAAAGAGTTTACCGGGAAACCGGCTTCAGACATTATAGACAAGTATGTCATTAAAGACATTGTGTATCTGCTGAAAAAAACAGACAAGTCCATCAAGGAGATCTGCAACGAACTGGATTTTCCCAATATTTCTTTCTTCGGGAAATATGTGAAGCGTGCTATCGGTATGTCACCTAAACAATACCGGGAAAAGCTCCGGAGCCAACCGGCGTCATTACTTGATCAAAACGGTAATTTGGAAGAAGGATGTCTTGAAATAGATAGGAAGTTATTGGAAATAGATAAGGAATAAAAGCTTCATTAAAACAAATAGCATCTGCCTAAATCAAAAATATACAGAGGTCAGCCTGACGGCTGTTATTAGAAGTTATACAATCAATTGGTTTTGGTGTGTGACTTTTTCTTGGTATAATATATTGATTAGGAATTAGTGTCAATATCAACGGAACAATAGCAGCAGAAGGGCAGACGACCATTCGCGTTCGGGTATAATCGTCATCCGGTTCTATCTCATCTCCGGCCGATTCCGTCTGCATAGTGAAATGAAGGCCCTTATCAAAATGTGGCATGAACTCATCAGCCGTCAACACATCTGTTTGCACCAACAGTATAGTAATGACGTACATCAATCTCAAAACAAGCAACTTTGCCGATGTTTTATTCCACATCATAATTTTTTTCTAATTTTTCCTTGCAAAGTTAGTAAATAAATCGAAATATCGCTTCATTTTATAGTTTAATTGAACAAATCTAACGTCAGTTGCTCTTTTTCCGCTTCCAACTTACGCAGATGCCGTTTGCCTTGAGGAGTTACAATCTCCATCTTTCCAAAACGGGTACGGATGACCGTTGTGACAACATAACTCACATTCACAATTTCTCCCAATTCTGAAAGCCGACGGGAAATCTCCAGCACACAATCAATGCACATACCGCTTGAAAAAGCAATTTTATCATCAATCATCTGCTTTTTAAAATCTTCATCCTGCATATAGAAATCAATCGTAATCCCGCCCTTATTGTAAATGCCTTTCCACCGATAACGGGCATCTTTCAGTACCGGAGAGATTATCTCAATGGTAGCGTTTTTATCGACCAGCAACGGAAGTTCATCGGTACGCAGAATAAAGTAATCAAACTGAGCACGCTTCACTTCCAACGAACCGGAACGCGAACGATTGTTTTCATTCAACTCCCGCAAAGTAATCTTGCTCACTTTCGGATAACCTTTCAAGGCTTCATAAAAATTAGACTTGAATTTGCAAAAACGAGGAGAAGAACTGAGCAAATCCACCAATTTAGGCGGAACACCCATTGCATGAAGCTTCAAATCCCGACGAAACTTAGCCATCTCACGTTGCATGACTATTTCATCCTGCTCCGTACGTTCGGTCAGCAATTGCCCCCCAACCGATAAGGTCGGACGAATCAAAATCTGCATCATCATATTCAATATGACCGAAATACACCGCGTATTTTCTCCGGCGACCGCCCAAATCTCACGATACCCACCGTCCGTAACTGTTGTCGGCTCACTATAAGTCATAAGCCGTACATCCAACATATCAGCCAATGTGCGAATCATGGTCAAAATCTCCTTTTCACAACGGTGTCTAATCATAGCATCCATATAATTGGATTTCTCATTGAAACTATACCGCAATTCCAATTTATTTGAAAACTTCATCATATCATTTATTTGTTTTCTTTCGGTTTACGATCAAAAAACGGATTCTTGGAAGAGGCGCTTACCGGTATCGCCATCACGCATCTGCATTCTTCACCCAAGAAATGCAAATGCTGCGCCGCCAATCCGGCGCTGAACATCACGCGCGTATCCACTCTCAGATCCGCTGCCGTAGCACAAGCGGAACCTATGGCTATTCCCAAATCGACGGAATTAATCGCACAGGGAACCGTTTCCGGCTTTTCAGCACAAGTCGCAAATCCGCAATGCGCACAATTCAAGCCTTGTACCTGCTGACGCGTTCCAAGCAACACAATAGCCTCCGCACTTTTGATATTCTCGGCATCACGCAAAAAGAACTTCAAGCCCGTATCTGCCGCTATACGAAGCATCTCATCCGACAAACGCAGGATATCATCGTCTGTCGCCACACCTATTTCTATAATATCAATACCTTTTCCTTTCGGTGCGGTTCGCGCCGCCAACATCATTCGGCGAGCCGCATCCAAGACCAATTGATGCCTTATATTTCTTTCGTTTTCAATCATTTCAGTTTGTACGTTTTTTGAGCTTATAAGTTTTAAGTTAGATTTATGAACAAACTCACCAACTTATTATAAGAACTAATATTTACTTTTTCAATAAATCTGGACGCAAACGGGCAGTCCTTTCCTGAGCTTGCTGCAATCGCCATTCTTCTATTTTGCGCTGATGTCCTGAGAGCAAAACTTCCGGGACCTTCCAGCCCTTATATTCGGCCGGACGCGTATAAACCGGAGGCGCCAGCAAATCGTCCTGAAAAGAATCGGACAATGCGCTTTGCTCATCCCCTATCACACCCGGTATCAAACGAACCACCGCATCCGTAATAATCGCCGCAGCCAGTTCTCCTCCAGTAAGGACATAATCACCTACGGATATCTCTTTGGTAATCAAATGTTCCCGAATACGATAATCAATACCCTTATAATGCCCGCATAAGATAATCAAATTATTCAGCATAGACATACTGTTTGCCATTTGCTGATTAAAAGTTTCTCCATCTGGTGATGTATAAATCACTTCATCATATTCTCTTTCCGCCTTCAAGGCCGAAAGAGCACGGTCAATCGGTTCTATCTGCATCACCATCCCGGCCTCACCTCCAAACGGATAATCATCCACACGACGCCACTTATTGGTTGTATAATCTCGCAAATTATGAAGATGAATCTCCGCCAAGCCTTTATCTTGGGCTCGTTTTACAATCGAACAATTAACCATTCCATCAATCATCTCCGGCAAAACTGTCAATATATCTATGCGCATAGTTTCTTTCTCTTTTCCTTATTTCATCTTTGGCATACAAAGATACGTTTTTCCCTCTAATCTCCTCATACAATCCCTAAAAAAATCTCTGAAAAAGGACGGGAGCTTTCCCTAAAAAGGGTGCGCCCTTCGGAAGAAAAGGGTACATGCTTTTTCGTCAAAGGATGGGAGCTTTTTCAGCGTTCTATCGTGAACTGATTTCCGACATAATTATAAAATATAGTTGACTGAGGCAGCTTCTCTACAATCCTTGGGAACTGGTCCACACCGGTGCAATGACATACGCCAATATATCGGGAAGGATTATCTTTGAAATAATCCGTAATAACCGACAATTTCTCGTCTCCTGCCCCATGAATATGAAAACCACCTATCACGGTATGTAACATCCGATTGGGGAAAAGGTGTTTACCTTGTTCTATCATATTGGTAATTCCGCGATGCGAACAGGCACTGACTACAGAAAAGGTATCTGTTGTCGTCAAATAAAGAACCAGCTCATCCTCAAACCTGTCCGGAATCCGTATACCATCCACCTCCGTATAAAATGATTCAAAGTGGGTATCGTCAGGATTATATATAGGAATATGAGGAGAAAGAACTACGCCGGGACAAAGTTCTTCTGTATCTGTCAAAAAACGAAATCGCGTCCTATCCAACCGTCCGGCATCCATAAGACCGTTCTCGCGAGACTTCTTGAATTTCCGGTTCCAAATACTCTCTTTGCATACAACTGTTGCCTTTTGGTTAACTTCCAGAAAAGCCTGCAGCCCACCGCTATGGTCGCTATGCCCATGAGAAAGAATCAAATAATCAACTTCCCGAAGATCGATATGCAACAATTCCGCATTGCGCAACAGCAACCCACTCTGTCCGGTATCAAATAAAATCCGAGAATCAGGAGTCCGAATATAGAGAGACAAACCATGTTCGGCCCGTAAATTCCGGTTATAGACACAATTTTCCACCAATGTTGTAATGACAAATGACTCCATAAACTATTTATTTTTTAACTGATCCTTCTGTTTTCATTTCCAGCAGCACCTTGCGTGTCAACGGAATAGCAAGCAAAGCAGAACATACATCCGCTATTGCGGGAGTTATCTCTACACCTGTCAAACCCAAAAACAATGGAAGAATCCAAACCAAAGGAATAAAAAACATTCCTTGACGGGAAGCTGCGAGAATAGTAGCCGGGACCGGCTTACGGTTGGTTTGCAACATCATATTACACAATACATTCCAAGCACTTAACGGAAGCGACACCAATTGCCAGCGTAACGCGGTTGTCCCTATAGCGGTAACAGCCGGGTCTCCTTTCCGGAATGTCTCAATGATTTCCG
This sequence comes from uncultured Parabacteroides sp., assembly GCA_900547435.1. Taxonomy (GTDB): domain Bacteria; phylum Bacteroidota; class Bacteroidia; order Bacteroidales; family Tannerellaceae; genus Parabacteroides. The sequence goes on along the minus strand of URGO01000010.1, from coordinate 14,227 downwards.
GGGAAAAAATGAATCCGATAGCCGAACAAACCAAAAGGAACAAAGAACCGACACGCACACAAAACCAAAATCCAGACTTTACCCGCTCATAAATTCCTGCACCATAATTGAATCCGCATACAGGTTGGAACCCTTGTCCGAATCCGATAACAAACGAATTGATGAAAGCACATATCCGCGTGACTATAGACATACCAGCAATAGCTGCATCGCCATACATTCCGGCCGAATGGTTCAAACAAATAGTAGCCAAACTGCTCAACCCCTGCCGGAACAATGAAGGAGTTCCTCCTTGGACAATTTCTTTAAGCATATCTGGTGTAGGGGTAAAATTCGCCCAACTAATCCGAATGTTGTTACCTCGGTGTTCCATCACCCAAAGCACAAGAAAACTGCAAATCTGGCTGGTAACGGTAGCAATAGCCGCTCCGCTGATTCCTAATCCAAACGTAAACATGAGCAAAGGGTCCAATCCGATATTGATAACAGCCCCTACAGTTATGCCAATCATGGCATATACCGCATTCCCCTGAAAACGCATCTGGTTGTTCAGTACCAAAGAAGCCGCCATAAAAGGGGCCCCCAGCAATACTATGCCTAAATACTTCTCCGTATAAGGAAGAATAGTAGGTGTAGAGCCCAAGGCTTTAGACAAAGGTGTAATAAAGAGCAATCCGAGCAACATAACAAACACCCCGACAATCAGCGAGCAGAAAAATCCGGTCGAAGCCATTTTCTCCGCACTCCGGGTATCTTTAGCGCCTAACTTACGTGATATATAATTGCCGGAACCATGCCCAAAGAAAAAACCAAGAGCCTGAATGATCGCCATTACCGAAAAAGCAATTCCGACCGCAGCCGTAGCTTGCGTATTGATTTTCCCCACAAAATAGGTATCCGCTATATTATAAAATGCCGTAATCAGCATACTTATAATCGTAGGTACAGCCAAAGAGGTCACCAATTTAGGGATTGGCGCCGTTGTCATATATGTAAATTTGTCTTGCATGAGACTACAAATGTAGATTTTTCTATTAAAATATTGGGCATAAGATATAAAAAAAGCTGTTAATTCGCCGAAATTGATTTACAACAATTCAGCATTGGGGTTTTCCTATTATCTTTGCCGCAGTTTTAAGAGATGAAAGTGAGCACTTTAGTGAAAGGCACTCCATCTCCTTTCCTGAAAATCAGGAGCCGACCAAGCTTTCTTTAGGGATAAAGAGCTTGCGAAAATGAAACTTTCGTTTTCCTGTCGGTTATGTTTAACATAAATAATAGTATATGAAGCTAAAAGCTTATCTTCTCGTGGCTTCGGTCGCATTCTTGGGAATTGCAGCCGAAACCAAAAATGCAAAGCCTGTCGAGGGTGTGAATCCGGGCGACCTTGCACCGAGAATCAAATTGGAAGAAAATGAATCCACGATTCATTTTCAGAACCAGAACGGACGTTACACGCTGATCAATTTCTGGGCCGCTTATGACGCAGAATCCAGAGCACGGAACGTCAAGTTGTGGAACGAGGTTAACAAATTGAATGCCTCTACGGAAAAAGTGGCGATGTATTCCATCTCTTTGGATAAAAAGACATCAGTTTTTGAAGAAACGGTCAAGATGGACAAGCTTGAAGGCACCGCCCAATTACACGAGAGGCAAGGCAACCAGTCGGAGGTCTTTAAAAAGTACAAATTAGACAAGGGTCTGAAGAACTTTTTAGTGAACGATGAAGGAGTAATCATAGCCGCTAACATAACTCCTGAACGGCTGGAAGAACTTTGGAAGCAGATTTAAATGAAAATTACACCATTACTATTGTAAGCTAAAACAGCCTTGATGATTTATCCGAATAGGTCATCAAGGCTGTTTTTTATCTCTCAAGCTATTACAATTTCCCTTTTCCCATTTATCTTTATATCTTTGCAAACAATTTCTAAAGAAAGCAAACTTATTATTAACTCAATTAAACTCTAAAAAATGGAGAACGTATCTTTACGCTCAGACAAAGAGCGGGTTCTGGCAATTGATGCCTTGCGAGGTTTCGCCGTCATGGGCATTGTCTTACTACACAACATTGAACATTTCAATTTTTATTCCTTTCCGGAAACAACATCTCCGATACTTTCAAGTTTAGACAACACTTTATGGGATATGCTGTTTTTCCTCTTTTCCGGTAAAGCATACGCCAATTTTGCTTTATTGTTTGGATTCACATTTTATTTACAAAGCCATAACTGCGAGAAACGTGGCGAAGATTTCCGCAATCGATATATGTGGAGGCTTGTCTTATTGCTTGGTTTCGGATTTGTCAATGCTTCCTTCTTTCCCGGAGAGATATTGGTCTTGTACGCTTTAATAGGTTTTGTATTAGTTCCGGTAAGGCATTTGTCGGACAAGGCTGTAGCATGGATTGCCCTTATTCTGATGCTCCAACCATTAGAATGGTGCTAAGTAGTTTATGCGTTACTATGTCCGGCAGCAAATCCGCAACAAATGATTTTTTCATTGGCAGACGTTTATCCGCAATTAGGCGGACATTCATTATGGGAAATGATAAAAGTCAATTTTATTACCGGACAACTTGCCAGCCTAAATTGGGCATGGTGTTACGGAAGGGTATTCCAAACCGCGTCTCTCTTCATGATCGGGATGCTTTTAGGACGAAAAGGATTATTCCGATTGACGGAAACCACTCATGAGAAGGTAATGTATTTTTGGCAAAAAACTGGCATCTATGCCTTGTTAAGTGCTGTCCTCCTTTATTATCTGAAAGGATTTATCTACTCGCTAACCACCAATCCTTTTCTGAAAGCCACCTTGGAAACCATCTGGAACTCTTGGTATAATTTAGCATTCATGCTGGTTATTGTCAGCACTTTCCTTTTACTCTATTGGATAAACAAAGGGAAGATACAACAGATATTGGTTCCTTACGGAAAGATGAGTCTGACCGACTATGTGATGCAGTCTTTTATCGGGAGCTTCATTTACTTTGGTTACGGATTGGAGATGCACCGGTATTGCGGAACAACCCTAAGTCTCCTTATCGGAATCGTATTCTTCTTGTTGCAATTAGCCTTTGCGCATTGGTGGTTCCGCCATTTCCGTCGTGGTCCATTGGAAACCCTTTGGCATAAGCTCACCTGGATAGGGAAAGAACATTAAAGTATAAAAAGGAAGAAACGCTATCCGCATATACAGAACAAGCAACAGATCGTTCCACAGCGGTGAAACGATCTGTCTGTTTTGACCATATCCATGGCCATCTATGCAATATAAGCCGAACACTATTTGCTCATACCTCCCACAATATCCAGCAATTCATTAGTAATAGCTTGCTGACGTGTCTTGTTGTATTGAAGTGTCAGTTCTTGAATCAAATCGTTGGCATTATCATTTGCTGTCTGCATAGCCATCATACGAGCCGCATGTTCTGCGGTAGTCGTATCCAGCAAAGCCGTATATATTTGCAAGTTCAGCATCTTAGGGAACAACAATTGCTGCAATTGTTCTACGGAAGGTTCCAAGATATAATCCGTCACATATTCAGAACTGCCTCCTTCCACTTGCTTATCCTCCAGAGAAAGCGGCAGATAAGTAGGATGCATCAGGATTTGCTGTACCATATTCTTATAATGATGATATAACAAATCAACCTTATCTACCTCGCCTGCCACGAACAGTTCCTGTAACCGGGTAGCCAACTTGGCCGCCTCAGCATACGAAAGGTGATCTGCCAATCCGACAAACTCAGCATCGTATGCATATCCTGCATTCTCCAGTTCTTTGGCAATCTTCTTTCCTATCGGATAAAACTGCAAATTCACGTTTTGCTTTTCATAACTATGAATCACCTCCTCTAAAGCCTTCCATACGTTCGCATTAAAACTACCGCACAGCCCTGTATTAGAGGAACAAACTACAATGGCAACATTCTTCACATCGCGACTCACCGTATAAGGAGAATCCATTTCGGCTTCTGCAGAAAGCAAACTATGCAAGATTCCCGACAACTGCGTTGAATAAGCCAAAGTCCGTTCGGTAGCTGCCTGCGTATGATGCAATTTGGCTGACGAAACCATCTTCATCGCAGCGGTAATCTTCTGCGTGCTCTTGATTGAAGCGATTCTATTTTTGATTTCTTTCAATGATGCCATATCCACCTACTCCTTATTTAAAAGATGCTGCGATTTTCTCTGCTGTCTCCTTCAGGATAAGGCAAACGTCATCATTGATCGTACCGTTCTTCAATACATCCAGCACATCACGCTGATGGCTTGTAGCCAATGACTCTAAAAAGAGTTTCTCAAAATCATGCACTTTATCCAACGGCACATCCTTCAGCAAACCGTTTGTTCCGCAATAAAGAATGGCAATCTGCTTTTCCACAGGCATCGGACTGTATTGCGGTTGTATCAAGAGTCGGGTGTTCTTCTGACCTTTATCAATGGTAAACGCCGTAACCGGGTCCATATCCCCACCGAACTTAGCGAACGATTCCAGTTCGCGATATTGCGCTTGGTCAATCTTCAACGTGCCGGCCACTTTCTTCATGGCATTCAACTGAGCATAACCACCGACACGAGATACCGAAATACCGACATTGATAGCCGGACGATTACCCTGATTGAACAAATCTGTTTCCAAGAAAATCTGTCCATCCGTGATAGAAATCACATTCGTCGGGATATAGGCCGACACATCTCCTGCCTGTGTCTCGATGATAGGCAATGCCGTCAACGAACCACCACCTTTCACTCTTCCCTTCATGCTGTCTGGAAGGTCGTTCATCTGTTCTGCTACCTCCTGCTGTTTGATAATCTTTGCCGCACGTTCCAACAAACGAGAGTGCAAATAGAAAATATCACCCGGATAAGCTTCACGCCCGGATGGACGACGAAGAACCAATGACACCTCACGATAGGCAACCGCCTGCTTGGACAAGTCATCGTAAACCACCAACGCATGACGCCCGCTATCCCGGAAATACTCACCAATAGCCGCACCGGCAAAAGGTGCGAAATACTGCATGGCAGCAGGGTCGGAAGCCGTAGCGCTGACCACAATTGTATAGTCCATAGCCCCTTTCTCCTGCAAGGTATTCACCAAAGCCGCAACGGTAGAACCTTTTTGGCCGATAGCTACATAAATACAATAAACAGGGTCACCCGCCTCATAAGCCGCACGCTGATTGATAATCGTATCAATGGCAATAGCTGTCTTACCCGTCTGACGGTCTCCAATAATCAACTCACGTTGTCCTCGACCGATAGGAATCATTGCGTCAATAGCTTTGATTCCGGTCTGCAACGGCTCGTTCACCGGTTGACGATAGATAACACCCGGAGCTTTGCGTTCCAAAGGCATCTCACAAGTCTCACCCGTGATTTCACCTTTCCCATCCAACGGATTGCCCAACGGGTCGATAACACGCCCAATCATGCTCTCGCTCACATTGATGGAAGCAATACGCCCCGTACGTTTTACGGTATCGCCCTCTTTGATCAAGTCGGTCGGTCCCAATAAGACCGCACCCACATTATCCTCCTCCAAGTTCATGACAATAGCCTCTATGCCATTGTCAAAACGAAGCAATTCGTTTGCTTCAGCATTGTCAAGACCATAGATTCGGACCACGCCATCACTCACCTGCAAGACCGTTCCGACCTCTTCCAACTTGATGCCGGTATTGATATCTTCCAGTTCTTTGCGAAGGATAGCCGAGACTTCACTAATTTTTATCTGATCTGTCATATAATATCTCTGCTTTATTTATTTTCGAGCAACCGTTCGCGAATATCCCTCAATTGAGAAGCATAACTTGCATCCAACCGATAATTCCCCATTTGCAAACGGAAGCCACCGATTAGTTCAGGCTTTACCTCGCCCGTAAATTCTATCGTATTACCCGTTTCCTGTGTCAACCGCTCAACCAAGTGCCGTTGAGTTGCCTCATTGACAGGCACGGCACTGCTAAACACAACACGAGTGATTTTCTTCTCACGCCGATATAAATGAATATAAATATAGGTAATCAGCGGCAAGCAATTCTCACGCTTATGGCGCAAGACCAAACCGACAAAACGCCGGTATAAATCAGATACCTTCACGCCAGCCGCATCAACCAGCAATTTCTCTTTATTCTTTACAGAGACTATCGGGTTGCACAACGCCACCTTCAAGTCCGGCATAAGCAGGAAACTTTGTTTAAGCATCTTCATATCTTCATATACACGCCCCTCCTCGCCTTTGTCTTTCGCCAACGAGAACAAGGCTTGTGCATACCGAGATGAAATAGTTCCTAAATCCATAACTTACGATTTTAACGACATTTCATCAAGCAACTTATTGATGATTACCTCCTGGCTCTTGTCCCGACTAATCTTATCCTGCATCACCTTTTCGGCTATAGCGATAGACAAGTCGGTGATTTCGGCACGCACCTCCCGGATTGCCCGTTCTTTCTCCTCACGAATCCGGCGGGTCGCCTCCTCAATCTGCAAATGAGCTTCGGCTGCAGCCTTCTTGTGTGCCTCATCAATAATATGTTCTTTTTCGGACATAGCCTCTTTTAAGATATGATTCTGTTTCTCTTTCGCCTCGGCTAAGATTCTTTCACCTTCCTTTTGGATATTAGCCAGCTGCTCATTTGCCTTACGGGCCGTTTCCAACGAATTTTCAATATAGGCTTTCCTTTCCTCTATTGCTTTAACGATTACCGGAAAGCCATATTTAGACAAGATGACAAGAACGATACCGAACGAGAGAATCATCCAAAACAGAAGCCCTGAATCCGGTGTTAATAATGACATAACCTATGGCTTTTGATTATTGGAATAATCCTAAGAAACATACAACGATAGCAAACAAAGCCACACCTTCTACCAAGGCACTCATAATCAACATCGAAGTACGGATATCACCGGCAGCTGAAGGTTGGCGACCAATAGCTTCAACGGCACCCTTACCAATCAAACCAATACCAATACCGGCCCCGATTGCAGCTAAGCCAGCTCCCATTGTTGCACCTAATTTAGCCATTCCCATAGTGGCTGCTTGTAATAAAATTGTTGATAACATACGTCTTTAATTTTTTAATTTGTTATTTATTTATCTATTGTTTTTTATAGTTGACAAGGCTTCAGATACAAGGCTCTAAGACCTTGTTTTTCATATCCTTGTTTCCTTACTTATTCTTTCACTTTTGCCAAACCGATATAGCTGGCTGAAAGAAGTGTGAATATATAGGCCTGCAAGCAAGCGACGAACAATTCCAGGCAATTCATGAATATACAGAATAAAATGGAAACGAACGTCATTCCTATATTTACCCAAACTCCCATCGAAACGGTAATAAATATCAGACACGTCAAAGCCAAAATGATGGTATGTCCCGCCATGATATTGGCAAACAAACGAATCATCAAGGCAAACGGTTTAGTAAATATTCCGAAGAACTCCACAAAAGGCATGATAGGAATTGGCAATTTCAGGAAGATAGGCGTATTCGGCCAAAATATATCTTTCCAATAGGCCTTCGTACCGAACAGATTTACCGCCAAGAAGGTACAAACGGCCAGTACCATAGTAACCGCTATATTCCCCGTGACGTTTGCTCCACCCGGAAATATCGGGATAATACCCATCAAGTTATTAATCAAGATAAAGAAAAAGACCGTCAACAGATAAGACGAAAAAGGTCTGTATTCCTCGCCGATACTCTTCTTTATCACATCATCCTGAATATAAGAAACCACCGCTTCCATCATCCCGACAAATCCGCCCGGAGCTTGTCCGGGATGCTTCTTATACCAATGAGCCGTTTTCAATACCGCTATCAAAAGCAACGTACACGCCAACAACAATCCGCATACATTCTTCGTCAGAGAGATATCGAAAGGACGGACTACTTCGCCTGAGCTTAACTGCTCAACCACCTTACCGGCATATTCCCCCTCCTGGGCAATCCGGAAATTCTCATATTCCGCACCATTATGCAATCGGGAAGAAAGGAATACATGCCATCCGCTCTCCTCACCTTTTACAATCACGGGCAACGGGACAGAGATCTCATGTTCACCCCAATCCGTGATATGCCACGTATAAGCATCTTGAATATGGGAAAAGACGATCTCCTGCACGTTTATCGGCTCCTCCTCGGCCTTCAGTTGAAATCCGAAGAACAGCAAGCACGCCATCAACACCCATTTCCAATCCTTATTTCTTGCTTTGTCCATCTTTTTCCTCTTTTAAACGTTTGAGTCGTTTCTTTTCATACATATAGTTCGTATATGTCTCTATCGTCAGATAGATAAAGTAGAAAAGCATCAAGGTGAACCCGAACGATCTCAGATTCTCTCCCACCAGGGCGGCATACATCCATAAGAATATACACGCCAGCAAGAAACGGCTTGTCCGTACCAACATGAACATCGTAACAGACATATTCCGCTTATGATGCTTCACCTTATCCAAGACATAGACCATGATCAACGCGGTCAGCCAATAGAACAAAGGAATGGACGGAAACCACCGGAAGTAATGATCCGGCCATATCGTATAAAGAAGTCCGCCTAAGCTAACTCCTACCGTTACATTAATAAATGTAATCCATCCGAAGAGTCTTAATTTCAATTTACTGCTCATTATATTATTCGAAATTTAGTCCACGCAAACGGAAAGCTCGTCATTTTCTACCTTGACAAAGCCCCCTTTTATGGATTGTTCCTGTTCCTGGCCTTCTACACGATACCGGATAACTCCTTCCCGCAAAGCCGTTATCAAAGGCGCATGATGTGGAAGCACATCAAACGAACCGGCCATTCCGGGAAACGTTACCGCATCCGATTCTCCTTCAAATAAGACTCCTTCCGGAGTTATGATCTTCAGTTTCATAGCGTGGCTCCTTATTGAACTTGTTGCGCTAACCGCTTACCTTTTTCTATTACGTCTTCAATCGTTCCGACATTCAGGAAGGCCTGTTCCGGAATGTCATCAGTCTCTCCGTCCATAATCATATTGAAGCCACGTATCGTATCCTCGATAGATACCGTAACACCCGGGACACCCGTAAATTGTTCGGCAACCGTAAAAGGCTGGGACAAGAAACGTTGCACACGACGCGCACGATTTACGGTACGCCGGTCCTCATCCGACAATTCTTCCATACCCAAGATGGAGATGATGTCCTGCAACTCTTTGTTGCGTTCCAGAATTTGCTTGACACGCTGGGCACATTGATAGTGCTCCTCGCCTACCACCAACGGGTCCAAAATACGCGAAGTAGATTCCAACGGATCTACGGCCGGATAGATACCCAGCGAAGCAATCTTACGATCCAGCACGGTGGTCGCATCCAAGTGAGTAAAGGTCGTAGCCGGAGCCGGGTCGGTCAAGTCATCCGCCGGTACATATACCGCCTGGACGGAAGTAATAGAACCCTTCTTCGTTGAAGCGATTCGCTCCTGCATGGCACCCATTTCTGTGGCCAGAGTAGGTTGATACCCTACCGCCGAAGGCATTCGTCCCAACAGAGCTGATACCTCCGAACCGGCCTGCGTGAAACGGAAGATATTATCAATAAAGAACAATATATCCTTTGCTTCGCCCTCCTTCGCCAAATCACGGAACGATTCGGCAATGGTCAATCCGGACAAAGCCACCGAAGCACGTGCTCCGGGAGGTTCGTTCATCTGTCCGAACACAAGGGTCACCAGCGACTTCTCTACCTCTTTATAGTCTACCTTCGACAAATCCCAGTTTCCGGCCTCCATGCTCTTCTTGAATTCATCTCCATAATGGATGACTCCGGATTCAATCATCTCACGCAACAGGTCGTTTCCTTCACGCGTACGCTCACCTACACCCGCAAATACGGAATAACCGTGATTCTTTTTCGCGATATTGTTGATCAACTCCTGAATCAGCACGGTTTTTCCCACACCGGCTCCACCAAACAGACCAATCTTTCCCCCTTTCAAATAGGGCTCCAGCAGGTCGATTACCTTAATACCGGTATAAAGCACCTCTTTGCTCGTGGTCAGCTCGTCAAACTTCGGCGGTTCACGATGGATTGGGAAAGCCCCCTTACGGTCCAAATCCGCCATACCATCAATGGCACTACCGGTTACATTCAACAAACGTCCCTTCACCTGGTCGCCCACCGGCATTGTAATCGGAGACCCCAATGCGATGACTTCCATCCCTCTTCGCAGACCGTCCGTCGAGTCCATAGCGACGGTCCGGACGGTATTCTCACCAATGTGTTGCTGAACCTCAACAATTAATTTCTTACCATTCAAACGAGTTATCTCCATAGCATCGTGAATACGAGGGAGTGTGATGCGTTCATCCGACGGACTATCGAAATGAACATCCACGACCGGACCGATAACTTGTAAGATATAACCTTTAATTTCTCCCATTCTGTTATATTTAAATTTTTTTCGAATGCAATATTACAAAAGATTCTGCCTGATTTTTCCGGGACAAACCATATTTTTGTCTTTTTGCATTATATTAAGCCTTACTTTTTTATTTCATTGGAAAACCAAACCAATTTTACCTAAAAATAAACGAATCATGCCGTTCATTCTATAATTTGTAATTAACGGAAAGATAAATGGATAGCACTTTCATGCTTGATATAAATCAAATAAACAAGCCAATTGTTTTCCATTGTTAAAGGTTAACGTTTTGTCTTCCCTCAGACATCACCTTGAACCCAAGCGACACCCTTCGCTAAAAGCAAAAGAGCATTCCTTATACTTGATTATCAAATTGTCAAAATGATAATTTACCCCCTCCAAAACTCCCGTATTCCGAACTACCTACGATTTTTTTACAACGAAGCCCTTCTCGGAGAGTTGAGAAGGCGGATTTCAGTGATAACTTATTCTATACAAATTCATTATGAAGAAAAATGATGATTCGTAAAAATTTTCATTCCAGAGAATATATCCGGCATTTTCAAGCCCCGAATCCCATTTTTGCGTTCCATCCGAAAGTTTTTCCCAAAGAATCCCCCCCCATTCCGAGAAAAATAACGGATATCTTGAGAAAAAGAGCCTACCTTTTCCGGCAAACATAGGCATCTTTTCCCAAAAAGCAAGGCATCTTTTCCGGGAAAGATAGGCATAAATCCGCACAAATCAGGCCGAAAACGACCAGGAAGAAGCACTTTCCGCCTCTTTTTTCGCCTCTTTGCGCACTTATCAAGTCAGCAAAAATCCGCAAAAGCACTTTTTCCGTCACAACAAAGCGTTTTTTGCTATCTTTTTGAAAATAAAGTCCGAACGAGAAAATAGAAATTATGCTCAAAAACATAAAAAATAATAAACCAAAATCCTTTTTTTCACAATCTAAAAGCCTATCTTTGCGGATATCTTTAATTGTAACCAATTACAAAATTATATCATGGAGAAGAAAAGAGTTTATACGTTTGGAAACGGTAAAGCCGAAGGACGCGCTGACATGCGCAACCTTTTAGGTGGAAAAGGCGCCAACTTGGCAGAAATGAATTTAATCGGAGTACCGGTCCCCCCGGGTTTCACGATTACTACTGAAGTTTGCTCCGAGTATTTCGAATTAGGTAAAGACAAAGTAGTAGAAATTCTAAAAGAAGACGTCGAAAAATCTATTCACGGTGTGGAAGAACTGATGAAATCGAAGTTCGGAGATACGGAAAATCCGTTATTGGTATCGGTTCGTTCGGGCGCTCGCGCATCCATGCCGGGTATGATGGACACAATTTTGAATTTAGGATTGAACGATGACGTGGTGGAAGGTTTGACCCGCAAGACCGGAAACGCCCGCTTCGCATGGGATTCCTATCGTCGCTTCGTACAGATGTATGGCGACGTGGTTTTAGGCATGAAGCCAGCCAACAAGGATGACATCGACCCGTTCGAGGCAATCATCGAAGAAGTTAAGAAGGCAAAAGGCGTCAAACTGGACAATGAGTTGGACGTTGACGACCTGAAAGAACTGGTTAAACGCTTCAAAGAAGCCGTTAAGGCACAGACCGGCCAGGACTTCCCGTCTTGCGCTTACGAACAATTGTGGGGAGCCATCTGCGCCGTATTCGACTCATGGATGAACGAACGCGCCATCCTCTACCGCAAGATGGAAGGAATACCCGCCGAATGGGGTACGGCCGTAAACGTACAGGCCATGGTATTCGGTAATATGGGCGATACATCCGCTACGGGCGTATGCTTCTCGCGCGATGCCGCTACAGGCGAAGACCTGTTCAATGGCGAATACCTAATCAACGCGCAAGGCGAGGATGTGGTTGCCGGAATCCGCACACCTCAGCAAATCACAAAGATTGGTTCTCAACGCTGGGCACAATTGGCCGGTATCAGCGAAGAAGAACGTGTCTCCAAATATCCTTCCATGGAAGAGGCTATGCCGGATCTCAATAAGTAACTGGTTGACTTGAAGACCAAGCTGGAGAATCACTACAAAGATATGCAGGACATGGAGTTTACCGTACAAGAAGGTAAGCTATGGTTCTTGCAGACCCGTAACGGTAAACGCACCGGAGCGGCTATGGTCAAGATTGCCATCGACCTGTTGCACCAGGGAATGATTGACGAAAAGACGGCTTTGGAACGTTGCGAACCGAACAAACTGGACGAATTGCTCCACCCAGTATTCGACAAGGAAGAGTTGAAGAAAGCGAAAGTATTGACACGCGGATTACCGGCATCACCGGGAGCAGCGTGCGGACAAATCGTATTCTTTGCCGAAGATGCCGCTAAATGGAGAGCTGACGGACATCGGGTAGTGATGGTTCGTATCGAAACTTCGCCGGAGGATTTGGCAGGTATGACCGTAGCCGAAGGTATCTTGACGGCTCGTGGAGGTATGACATCTCATGCAGCTGTTGTAGCTCGCGGAATGGGTAAATGTTGCGTCTCAGGTGCGGGAGCCATCAACGTGGATTATAAGAACCGCCAGGTAGAAATAGACGGAGTAGTCCTGAAAGAGGGCGATTTCATCTCGTTGAACGGTTCTACGGGTGAAGTATATAAAGGTGAAGTGCAGACCAAAGCAGCCGAAGTTTCGGGAGACTTTGCCGAACTGATGGATTTGTGCAACAAATACACCCGGTTGCAGGTACGTACGAATGCCGACACGCCTCACGATGCCGAGATGGCTCGCAAGTTCGGTGCGGTAGGTATCGGATTGTGCCGTACAGAGCACATGTTCTTCGATAATGAAAAGATCATCGCCATGCGCGAAATGATTTTGTCGGAAGATGTAGAAGGACGTAAAGCTGCTCTGGCTAAACTATTGCCTTACCAGAAAGAGGACTTCAAGGGTATCTTCAAGGCCATGGACGGTTATCCAGTCAATGTACGTCTGTTAGACCCGCCATTGCATGAGTTCGTACCGCACGACCTGAAAGGCCAGGAAGAAATGGCAAAGGCTATGGGCGTAACGGTTCATTATATCCAGCAACGCGTAGAAAGCCTATGCGAACACAACCCGATGTTGGGACATCGCGGATGCCGTCTGGGTAATACCTATCCGGAAATCACGCAGATGCAGACCCGCGCTATCTTGGGTGCTGCTATCGAACTGAAGAAAGAGGGCTATAACCCCATGCCGGAAATCATGGTTCCGCTGACCGGTATCTTGTATGAATTCGAAGCTCAGGAAAAAGTTATCCGCGAAGAAGCCGCAGCCTTGTTTAAGGAAGAAGGTATGGAAATCCCGTTCAAGGTAGGAACAATGATTGAAATTCCAAGAGCCGCCCTGACCGCCGACCGTATCGCATCCCGTGCTGAATACTTCTCATTCGGAACAAACGACTTGACCCAGATGACATTCGGTTATTCACGCGATGATATCGCCTCCTTCTTACCGGTTTATCTGGAAAAGAAGATTCTGAAAGTCGACCCGTTCCAGGTTCTCGACCAGAATGGTGTAGGACAATTAATCAGCATGGCCGTAGAAAAAGGCCGCTCCGTCCGTCCGAACTTGAAATGCGGTATCTGCGGAGAACATGGTGGTGAACCATCTTCCGTCAAGTTCTGCCACAAAGTAGGCTTGGACTATGTAAGCTGCTCTCCTTTCCGCGTACCTATCGCACGCTTAGCAGCGGCCCAGGCTGCTATTGAGGAAGCATAAGCAATATAGGATAGTATTTGATTTAGGCTGTAACGAACTGTTTATCAGGCGTTACAGCCTAAGTTGTTTTTAGGCGGTTCGTGCATTTGTC
>URGO01000009.1 GCA_900547435.1 uncultured Parabacteroides sp. | reverse complement strand
CCGTATCGCCTATCGAAAAGCCCGTATACCGGAACGCCAATACCATAGAATCCAACCGGACATTCTCGTCTGCATCGGTCGAATAAGAGGGTGTTTCGTAAGGCAGGTAGGTGGTCGCTGAGATATTTCCCCACAAGGGATGCGTATAATTACCGAGAAGGGACATTCCTTTCCCGTTTGTTTCTACCGAATCAATACGGGATGACATGACCGATACCGTACACGTATCTACCGAAACATTCCGAAAAGCCGTTTCAACCCAATCTTCTCCGAAAGAGTTATGCGTATCATAACAGGAAAAGAAAGAATAGGCCATAAAAAACAATCCGATGAATAACCGGACGCAATGCACCGTTTTTCTATTTTGCATAGTTCTGCTTTTTTGCCTGCAAATAACCGAACTTGTCCGATGCCATGCAAAAATAACCTATGAAGGCAGGCTTTCGGTCAACCAAACCCGTCTCTTCATCGGTGAAAGGAGCAATAAAGAAGAAAAATGAGCTTCACATTGTAATTTAAGCCATTCGCCGAACCATTCAGATGATTCACCGATTAGATTTGCAGGTCCAGGTAAGGAATCGTTTCTTTGCGCCATAATGAATTAATAAATGGAAGAATTATGATACGAAAAAAAGAATTGCTCCTGCTTTGGCTTTTACTCGTTCCGTCTTTGCTCATTTCGTGTAGTGATGACGATGATGATGACTTAATCGGTTACTGGGTAAGAATGTCGGATTTCGACGGATTGGCACGCGGTGAAGCTTCGAGTTTTACTATCGGGAATAAAGGTTATTTGATTGGCGGGTTCAACGGGAACCGAAACAGTACCCGTATGAGTGATCTTTGGGTATATGATATGGACGTGGACGCTTGGACACAATTAGCCGATTGCCCCGGATCGGCACGAAGCGGAGCTACGGCATTTGCCATAGAGGACAAGGGATATCTGGGAACAGGCTATAACTATACGACTGAAAGCGGGGAGAATTACCTGAATGACTTTTGGGAATATGACCCGGCAAGCAATAGCTGGACACAAAGGGCGGATTTTCCAGGTTCGGCGCGCTATGACGCGGTTTCGTTCGTAGTAGACGGGAAAGGATATCTCGGTGCGGGGTATGACGGAAATTACTTGAAAGATTTTTATTCCTACGACCCGTTAAGCAATAGCTGGACGCAAATAGTAAGTATCGGCGGAACCAAACGAAGAGGAGCCTCAAGTTTTGTGATAAACGGTTTGGCCTATGTCGTATGCGGACAAAACAACGGCGAATACATTGATGATATGTGGAGATACGACCCGTCAGACGGAACTTGGACGCAAATGCGCGATATTGCCGATACCTCTGATGAGGATTACGATGATGAATATGTGTCGATAGTCCGGATGCATGCCAATACTTTTGTCATCGACAATGTAGCTTATCTTACTTGCGGGGAAAACGGAAGTCTGATGAACTATACCTGGAAATATTATCCGGAAAAAGATTTATGGGAAGAGGTTCATAACTTCAAAGGATCATCACGTACGCAAGCGGTATCTTTCTCGAATGGAGAAAAAGGATTTGTCGCAACCGGGAAAAGCGGAACGACCTATTTTGATGACATTTGGATTCTAAGACCTTATGAATATGATCCTGACGATGAATAAACTTTATTCTTATAATGAATTGACCAACGGTAAGTATAGGAAGGCTGTGATAGTCTTCCTTACTTTTGTTTCGTTGGGTATCGCCCTATTCTGCTTTATGAAAAGAGGGAACGGCGAGTCATACGCTTCACTCTCCCTTTTCCGTTCCGGAAATGGCTGGGGCTATGAGATTCGGTTGGACGATAAACGAATAATCTACCAGCCTGTCATCCCGGCTATTGACTCGGCTTATCCTTTTCCAACCCGGGAAAGTGCAGAACAAATGGGGAAACAAGTCTTAGAACGCATACGTGACGGAAAAACCTTCTCCCTTACCCGTGAAGAGGTAGAGCGGATTTTAATAAATCACCATCCCGGCAACCCCGGCCAATAAAATCATCAGAATCGGATGGACCTTGAATTTTAAAGTAAGGATAAATGCAGCTCCGAAAATCAAAAAGCTTTTATAGTCGATGAAGTTCTCCTGATTCATCAACAATAGCGCAGCGGCGGCAATCAGACCAACGGTTACAGGACGTAAGCCGAGAAAGGCGGCCTCCACATATTTATTATTGCGAAACCGGGCATAGCTATATGAAATCAATAAAACCAACAAAAATGAAGGAATACACACGGCAAAGGTCGTAAGGCAGGAACCTAAAATCGCCATCGCCGGCGAATAGCCCGCGTTATGAATAGCGGTATACCCTATATAGGTCGCGCTATTAATTCCTATGGGGCCCGGCGTCATTTGCGAAATCGCCACGATATCGGTAAATTCCTGCAACGTGATCCAACCGTATTTATCTACCACATCCGCCTGGATAAGGGACAACATAGCATATCCTCCGCCAAAACCCAGTATTCCTATCTTGAGATATACATAAAATAATTGCAACCAAATCATATTTTAAGTTTTTAGTTTTAAGTTCCTGAGTTTTTAAGTTTTCTCCATTGGTCATAAACGATTCCCCCTACAATGGCCGCCAAGATAATCCATGCCGGAGAAACTCCCCCCAACCAGATAAGCAAAGCCGCGGCAACCGGTAAGAGTATTTGTGCACGCGAAAGCTTAATGGCACGAGCTGTGGTCAGGCAGGGAACAACAATCAAGGCCACCACCGCAGGACGCAAGCCTTTAAAGGCCTTTTCTACCCAGACATTATCACGCACATGGGTGAAGAAAAGCGCGATAGCCAGGATAATCAGAAACGAAGGGAGGATTGTCCCCAACGCACAGCAGATAGCACCGAGGTTCTTTTTCAGTCTGTAACCGACAAAAATTGATATGTTCACCGCAAAAATACCCGGAAGGGATTGCGTAACCGCAAAGATATCGACAAAATCCTCTTTGCTGAGCCATCCCCTGTCTACTACCTCCCGTTGGATAAGGGGGAGCATGGCATATCCCCCTCCGATAGTAAATGTCCCGATCTTAACGAATGTCAGAAATAATGTCCAATACATGGTTATACCGCTCTTCATCGTTGATAATCTTCAAAGCCTCCTGATAACTATCGTTTACATCATTGATGATATAGAAATATTCGGTCATATCAAATAAATCACGAGCAATGAGTGCTTTGATTTGCAATTTAATCAAAGCCAACGAACGGTTATATTCTTCTTCCTTAAACGCAATCCCTTTCTCATCCGCCAATTGACGTAAATGCGCCATGATATCATCCGTAACGACAAACTTCTCTTTATAAGTTTGCGGCTTTTTGTACTTCTTGGTCAAAGCCTGACGATGTTGATCCAAATAGTCCATGGCAACCCGGTTGACCAATCCTTTGGAAACCAAATCACGATGGTAATCGGAATAGTCCGTTGTGTCGATAGGAATGAATACATCCGGCATGATACCTCCTCCACCATAGACAACACGTTTACTTTGCATCGTATTATACTTCAACGAATCCGGGAAATGAATGCTATCCGCGCTCATCAATTCGCCCCGGTTATACCGGTCAATCAAATCATGCGCATAATCCATGCCTTTCCCCTTCTCATAAGGTTTTTGTATGCAACGTCCGGTCGGCGTATAATAACGGGCAACCGTCAGGCGAATCATTGAACCGTCAGGAAGAGGCAACGGGCGTTGTACCAATCCTTTTCCAAAAGTACGGCGGCCCACAATCACTCCCCGATCCCAATCTTGCACAGCTCCGGAAAGGATTTCGCTTGCACTGGCCGACGACTCATCTACCAGAATCACCAATCTACCTTCTTCAAAATTCCCTTGATACGTGGAAATCGCATCTTGCCGGCGTTGTTTGTTCCCTTGTGTATAGACAATAAGTTTGCCTTTTGTCAAGAATTCGTCCGCCAGTTCAATGGCAATATTCAAATACCCTCCGCCATTACCTGACAAATCCAAAATCAAGTTCTTCATCCCCTCCTTCTGTAATTTCCGCAAAGCTTCACGGAATTCATCCGCAGATGAAGCCGCAAACCGGTTAAGCTTGATATACCCCGTGGTCTTATCAGCCATATAGGACGCATCAATACTATATACCGGAATTTTCCCGCGAGTGATCGTAAATTCCAACAAATCCGGTTCATCCGCCCGTTTCACCTTCACACGAACTTCCGACCCTTTGGGACCACGCAAACGTTTCATAATATCAGAAGTCTTCATTTTTACACCGGCTATCACCGTATCGTTAACCTGCACAATGCGGTCTCCAGCCACCAAGCCCACTTTCTCGGAAGGCCCTCCGGGAATAACCTGGATAACATAGACCGTATCGGTCAACATATTAAACTGAATGCCGATACCATCGAAGTTTCCCTCCAAAGGTTCTGTCATTTCCTTGGTTTCTTCCGGATCGGTATAGGTAGAATGCGGGTCTAATTTCTCCAGCATACCCGTAATCGCATCCTCTACCAACTTACTCTCGTCCGTCGGATCCACATAAAGATTTTTAACGGCATACAAAGCCATCTGAAGTTTACGGGCATCCATATCCGCTTTTTGCGCCCACATGGAGATGCAGGCCAATCCTATTCCAATAAATAATAAAATAAAACGTTTCATTCCATTCATTTTTTAGTAGACCAGGGGTATTATCTTGTCCCTTTATCCCTATAGAGACGCAAAATTTTGCGTCTCTACTAATCCTTATCAACTTGTTTCCTTGTTAACCTGTCAACTATTATATGTTGTTCTTCTATTCGCATTCCTTCCGGAAGAAAGGAAGAAACCTCTTTCTCGAAAAAGAGAAGCTCGCGTACCGCACTTGAGCTAATATGCGCGTATTGAGGTTCCGCCAAAAGGAAAACCGTTTCTATCCCGGTCAGCGTCCGGTTGATATCAGCAATCGTCTTTTCATACTCAAAATCGATTACCGAACGGATTCCCCGCAAGATAAAATCAGCGTGCGTCTCTTGTGCCAAATCTGTAGTCAATGTCTGATAGCTACGCACCTCCACACGCGGATTATCCGCATATAAACGTTGGATAGACTCCATGCGTTCCTCGGCCGGGAAATAACTCTGTTTCTTTTCATTGATGCCAACTGCTATGATTATCTTATCCGCCAAATCCAATCCGCGCTTCACCAACGATTGATGCCCGATTGTAAACGGATCGAACGAACCGGGGAAAAGCGCGATGCGCTCTTTATTTTCGTCTTTTGCCATATCTTTCCAACTAAAAATTAAAAGATTAAAAACGGCTTATCCGCATAATTTCCATTGTTCATTGTTAATTTTTAATTTTCAATTATATCCTCCTCGATTACCAAATTATCAATGATAAAACCTTGACGTTCCATCGTGTTCTTACCCATATAAAATTCCAGCATCTCCTTGACGGCATCCTCTTTCTTCATCGAGACCTGATCCAATCGGATATCTTTACCAATGAAATGACGGAACTCATCCGGTGAAATTTCTCCCAATCCTTTGAATCGGGTGATTTCCGGATTCTTTCCTAACTCCTTAATCGCATTTTGTTTCTCCTCTTCGCTATAACAATAAATCGTCCTTTGCTTGTTACGCACGCGGAAAAGAGGCGTTTGCAAGATATAGACATGCTTCTGCTTTATCAAATCCGGGAAGAACTGCAAGAAGAAAGTAATCAGCAACAAACGGATATGCATCCCGTCCACATCGGCATCAGTCGCAATAATCACCTTATTATACCGCAATCCGTCCAATCCGTCCTCAATATTCAATGCCGCTTGCAAAAGATTGAACTCTTCGTTCTCGTAAACAATCTTCTTGGTCAGGCCATAACTATTCAAAGGCTTACCCCGCAAGCTGAACACCGCCTGATAGTTCGGGTCACGGCTCTTCGTGATTGAACCGCTGGCCGAATCCCCCTCCGTGATGAAGATACTGGTTTCTTCTACGTTCTGACCTTTCGCATCGTTCAGGTGAATCCGGCAATCCCGAAGTTTCTTGTTATGCAGATTGGCTTTCTTGGCACGTTCACGCGCCAGCTTCGTCACACCGGCTATAGCTTTGCGCTCCTTTTCCGAATCTTGAATTTTTTTCAAAAGAATTTCCGAAGTCTCCGCGTCCTTATGCAGGTAATTATCCAATTCCTTCTTCATAAAGTCGTTGATAAACTTGGAAACGGTAGGCCCCTCCGGTCCCATATCCTTCGAGCCCAATTTCGTCTTCGTCTGACTTTCAAAGACCGGCTCCTCCACTTTGATGCTGATAGCCGCAACGATTCCGGCACGGATATCGGCATACTCGAAGTTCTTGTTGTAATATTCCTTGATGACCCGCCCGACAGCCTCCTTGAAAGCCGACAGATGCGTTCCTCCCTGAGTGGTATGCTGGCCATTGACAAAGGAATAATATTCCTCGCCATACTGATTGCTATGTGTGATTACCGCTTCGATATCTTCACCCTTCAAGTGGATAATCGGATAAAGCGGCTCGGTAGTCATATTCTCATTCAGCAAATCGACCAATCCGCGACGGGAATAAAATTTCTTTCCATTATATAATATGGTAAGACCTGAATTCAGAAAAACATAATTCTTCAATAACGGCTCGATAAACTCATCCTTGTATTCATAATCCTTGAAGATGGTCTTGTCCGGAATAAAGAAAACAGAGGTCCCGTTTGGCTCTTCGGTAGGTTGGATAGCAGATTCTTCCGTGATGATGGCTTTACTGTATTCCACCCGCTTGCATTCCCCATCACGATAACTTGTAATCAGGAAATAGCTACTTAGCGCATTGACCGCCTTGATACCGACACCATTCAATCCGACCGACTTCTTGAAGGCTTTGCTATCATACTTCGCGCCGGTATTCATCTTGCTGGAGACATCCACCACCTTCCCCAAAGGAATACCACGCCCATAATCGCGCACCGATACGGTTCCTTCCGATATCGTCACCTCGATTGTCTTGCCAAATCCCATCATATATTCATCAATGGAATTATCGAGCACCTCCTTCAGAAGGACATAAATACCGTCATCTGCCGAATTGCCATCGCCCAGCTTACCGATATACATACCCGGACGCCGACGGATATGCTCCATCCAATCCAGCGTCTTGATATCTTCGTCGCTATAAGAAGCCGTTTCCGGATCAATTGACAATTGAGAATTGGCAATTGACAATTCTTTATCTTTTTCGTTATCCAAGCTATTCCCTCCTTTAATTGTCAATTGTTAATTGTCAATTTTCTTAATGAACGCTCTCCGTGTCTTATGATGCTCACGCTTGAAATAGCTCCATTGCGCTTGCACGGCGCTATTCGTTTCCAGTTCCGGATTGCTCTCCGCATAAACTACCCCCAAACGATTATAAACCGGTATCAAATCATTGAAAAGAAGTGCGTTTACCCCTTTGCTCTGGTATTCGGGAAGAACACCGGTCAGGTACAAATCAATGACTTTCGGTTTTGACTTCAACGCTTTCAGCAAATAAATCCATCCGAACGGGAACAGATGCCCGTTGGCTTTCTGCATGGCTTTCGAAAGGCTGGGAAGGGATATACCGAAGCCTACCACCTCATCATCCGCATCGCGGGTAATCACCGTTACCAGCTCATAACGCAACATCGGGATATACATATTAATATAATAATCGATTTGCTTCTCGGTCAAGGCGGAAAATCCATAGAGCGGCTCGAATGCGGCATTCAGGGTATGGAATATTTTATGCGCATACGGCATGACCTCCTCCTTATTCTTGAACTTACGGATGGAAAGCCCGTATTTCTTCTTCACAATCTCGCCAATGCGCTGATGTTTCTCCGGAATGCCCTCGCGCGGAACAAATATCTTGAACTCATGCCAATCCTGGTCCTTTACAAATCCCATCCGTTCCATGTGCTTCGGATAGTAAGGATAATTGTAGATAGTCGCCATTGTTCCCAGCTGGTCGAACCCTTCCACCAGCATTCCTTCGTGGTCCATATCGGTAAATCCCAACGGGCCGTGCAGCTCGTTCATTCCTTTGGATTTAGCCCAACGGATAACCGCATCAAACAAAGCATCCACGACTTCCGCATCGTCAATAAACTCAACAAACCCGAAGCGCGCCCGCTTCTCTTCCCAAGCCTTGTTACTTCCGTGATTGATGATACCGACAATACGCCCTACAATCTTGCCTTCCCGATAGGCTAAGAACAAAATTGCGTCACATACCTCGAACGCCGGATTCTTGTCTTTGTCCAGCGTCATCATTTCTTCCTCAATCAAACCGGGTACATGGTACGGATTCCCTTTGTACAGGTCGATACCGAACTTGACGAACTGCTTCAGTTCTTTCTTCGTCGTTACTTCTTTTATTTCTACACTCATTGATTTTCTGCTTTGAATAGGCAAAGTTACGGATTTTTACCTAAGTATAAAAAAAGTGATTCGTTTTTATCGTTATCTGCCCGATTCCTTTTGCATTTTTGTTTGATTCTCCTTAACTTTGGAATTCAAGAAAAACTTTATCATTAAAATAATATGAACAGGAAAGATTTCTTATATGTATGCGGAATGGCTCTGCCTTTGTCGATGTTCGGATTGTCGGGAAAGGCTATGCCGATTTATAATGAAAAGAAAAAAGACAAGTTTACGTTTGCTTTCTTAACGGATGTACATCTGGAACTGAACAACGAGAAAGGAAGCCACGAAGGGCTGCGGAAAGCCTTGCTGGATGCCAAGAAAAGGAATGTGGACTTTATCCTTTTCGGAGGTGATAACACGCAAACCGACCACCTGAAAAAAGAGGACGAGCAAACGGCTAACGCCATGCACGCCAAGTTCAAGGAGATTGTAGATGCGTGCGGAATGGAATGCCACTTCACCATAGGGAACCACGACCGGTTCTATTTCCATAACGGGGAGAAAGACGAAATGGGCTATAAATTGTTTGAAAAGTATTTCGGGCCAAGCCGGACCTCTTTCAACCATAAAGGAATACATTTCGTTTCCTTGAATAGCGTGAATCCGGATAAGGAGGGGAATTTCTCGGTAGGTGCCGAAGAAATGGACTGGTTAAAGCGGGATTTGGACGCTATCGGAAAAGAGATGCCGGTAATCGTGGCCATGCATGTACCTATGCTTTCGTTATATTATCCGGTGGTAGAAGGAAATTTCCTGGGAAAAGATATGATAACCGACACGAAACCTTTGTTCGAATTGCTGAAAGGATATAATGTACAATTGGTTTTGCAAGGTCATCAGCATATTCATGAGGAGTTGCTGGAAAGGAACCGTTGGTTTGTTACCGGCGGAGCGATTTGCGCAAGCTGGTGGAATGGCCCGTTGACGGATACGGAAGAGGGCTATGTACTGGTGCATGTCGATTCAGACAATCGTCTCTCTTGGGAATACATCGATTACCAATGGGAAGCTCGTTCGCCTGAATAGGGAGTTCTGAACGCAAGGAGTATAACTCCGGAGATTATTTTACACATTCCTTAATGACATTATTGTAGCGGTTATGAAAACAATCAGGTACTTATGGGTTTGTCTATTGTCACTTTGCCTGATGTCGGCAAGTGCGCAAAATTCTTCAGAAGAAGGGGACAAATACAGGACTATAAGCGGTATTGTGAAAGACAAGTCGAGCAAGAAGACATTGGCTTACGCGAGTGTTTTTATCTCAGGGAGTGCCGAGGCGACCATAACCAACGCCGATGGCGAGTTTACCTTTAAAGTAAAAGAACCTGTGGAAAGCAAAGAAATCGAGGTCTCTCATTTGGGATATATCAATACGCGCATCCGCCTGCAAAAGGAGGCTCCGGAGTCTTATACGATTTGGATGATGCCCTCTATGCGGGTGCTGGACGAAGTTATCGTGAGCGGGCGCGAGCCTCGTGCCTTAGTGGAAGAGGCGGTACGGAAAATAGCCTCCAATTATAGCGCGGAGAGCAATCTGCTGACCGGATTTTATCGGGAAACTGTGCGCAAACGGAGGCGATATATCAACATTGCGGAGGCGGTTGTCCATGTTTACAAGACGCCTTATACGCGAAACGCCCAGCGCGATCGCGTGCAAATCCTGAAAGGACGCCGGTTGCTCAGTCCGAAGGTAAGCGACACCCTGGCGGTTAAGCTCTTGGGAGGCCCCAATGCCGCTATTTATCTGGATGTGGTAAAGAATCCCGATCTGCTTTTAGACCCGGAAGTTCTCCCGTTATACGATTTCCATTTGGAGGAGATAACCTTTATCGACAAGCGTCCGCAATATGTCATTCGTTTCAGTCCGAATGCCATCTTGCCCTATCCATTGTATTATGGGAAATTCTACATTGATTACGAACGGCTCTCCTTTACACGAGCCGAGTTCTTTCTGGACGTGAGCAATCAGGACAAAGCCGTCCGGACGATTCTCCGGAAAAAACCGCGCGGATTACGGTTCAAACCGGTCGAAGTCGCCTATGTGGTCAATTATGTAGACTATCAGGACAAGACTTTCCTGAATTATGTGCGTAATGAAATCCGCTTCAAATGCGACTGGAGGCGAAAATTGTTTGCCACAAGCTATTCGGTTGTATCAGAGATGGTGATAACGGATATAGAAAAAGCAACGGCCTCGATTCCTTTCCGGGAATCCTTCGGTAAGAACGAGGTACTTTCGGATAATGCCGCGCTTTTCTTTGACGAAGATTTCTGGGGCGATTACAATATCATCAAGCCGGAAGAATCGTTGGAAAAGGCCGTCGGGAAATTAAAGAAGAAGCATATCCCCGATTAGCCGGCCTTTTTGGCCCACCCTTCCGGATAATTTCCGGCTTTTCCTGAATCAACAAATCTTTTTGTTGCAGGAAATTGGTTGCATCACCCTGGTGAATTAATTGCATCACAGTTGTGAATTAATTACATCACCCGGGTGATGCAATTGATTCACCAAGGTGAATCAAACAATTTAATCCTTATCCGATTTAAATTTAGCCCCCCATTTTTCACTAAGTCCGAGCATTTCTGCTTATATTTGCAAAATAGAATCAAAAGAAAAAAGATATGGAACATCCTTTGCAAATTTACAATACGTTAAGTCGGAAAAAAGAGCCGTTCGTACCGCTCCATGAACCGTTCGTGGGCATGTATGTATGCGGACCGACGGTATATGGCGACGCGCATTTAGGACATGCCCGTCCGGCTATCACATTCGATATCCTGTTTCGCTATTTGAAATATTTAGGATATAAGGTGCGTTATGTGCGAAATATCACCGATGTGGGCCATCTGGAGCATGATGCCGATAGCGGAGAGGATAAAATCGCCAAGAAAGCACGCCTGGAACAACTCGAACCGATGGAAGTAGCGCAATATTACATCAATCGTTACCATCATGCCATGGATGCGCTGAATGTGCTTCCGCCCAGCATTGAGCCTTTGGCTTCGGGGCATATCATCGAGCAGATCGAACTGGTGAAAAAGATATTGGACAACGGGTATGCCTACGTGAGCGAAGGTTCGGTCTATTTTGACGTGGAAAAGTACAACAAAGCGCATCATTACGGGGTCTTGTCGGGCCGAAACATCGATGATATGCT
This sequence comes from uncultured Parabacteroides sp., assembly GCA_900547435.1. GTDB lineage: Bacteria > Bacteroidota > Bacteroidia > Bacteroidales > Tannerellaceae > Parabacteroides. The sequence goes on along the minus strand of URGO01000009.1, from coordinate 26,423 downwards.
GAATACGACCCGCGCATTGGACGGACAAGAGGAGAAACATAACCCGATAGATTTCGCATTATGGAAATGCGCCCAGCCGGAACATATCATGCGCTGGCCATCGCCCTGGAGCAACGGGTTCCCGGGCTGGCATTGCGAATGTACGGCGATGGGAAGGAAATATTTAGGAGAGAACTTTGATATTCACGGAGGAGGGATGGATTTGATCTTCCCGCACCACGAATGCGAGATAGCCCAGGCGGTAGCTTCAGAAGGACATGAGATGGTGCATTACTGGATGCACAACAATATGATTACCATCAACGGGCAGAAGATGGGAAAATCGTTGGGCAATTTCATCACTTTGGAGCAATTCTTTGCCGGAGACCATCCGATGTTGACACAGGCTTATTCGGCGATGACCATCCGTTTCTTTATCCTTCAGGCGCATTATCGGAGTACAGTAGACTTCAGTAATGAGGCTCTACAAGCTTCGGAGAAGGGATTGGCACGCCTGCTGGACGCATGTGCCACATTGGATAAGTTGAAACCGTCCGAAACTTCGACAATCGATATCGAAGGTCTGCGGGAGAAGTGTCTCGAAGCGATGAATGATGACTTGAATACACCAATCGTTATTTCCTATCTCTTTGACGCTACCCGAATGATCAATTCGGTTAAAGATGGGAAAGACAGCATCTCTGAGGCTGACTTAGACGAGTTGAAAAGTATCTTCCACCTGTTTGTCTTTGACTTGCTCGGATTGAAAGATGAAGCACGGAGCGGTGCCGAAAACGGAAGCATCGAAGCGTTCAGCAAGGCTATGGATCTGTTGCTCTCCATCCGCCAGCAAGCGAAAGCCAACAAGGATTGGGCAACATCCGATAAAATCAGAAACGAATTAACCGCTCTGGGATTCACCATCAAGGATACGAAAGACGGGGCGGAATGGAAAATCTAAATTAAATGAAGAATGAAGAATAGCTCCTTCGGAGCGGAATGAAGAATTTTTATCTTAGGGTATGATTCTTCATTCTTAATTCTTAATTCTTCATTCCTAATTCTTCATTAAAGAAATGGACATATTTGAATTCTTACAAGGTGATAAGTTTGCCATCAATGCCGGAGTCGAACTGCTTGAAGTAGGAAATGGCTATGCAAGAGCACGTATGGAAATCAAACCGGAACATCTGAATGGCGGAGGAGTATGCCAGGGAGGCGCAATCTTTACATTGGCCGATTTGGCCTTTGCCGCGGCAAGTAATAGCCACGCCCAACTAACATTGTCTATTACCTCCAATATCAATTTCTTCCGTGCCGAAAGCAAAGGATATCTATATGCCGAAGCACGTGAAGTGTTGAATCGGAAAAAACTTTCTAATTGTGAAGTGCGAATCACAAACGAGGCAGGGAATCTGGTGGCTACCTTCAACGGAACCGGCTATCGGAAAGAAGTAGAACTTCCTTTCTCGGCTATTGAATGATTAAAAAAGGGAATTATTAAGCATTCAAACTCCGAAAAAGCTCTTTAAAAGGAAGAAAAGAGCGGGCATAAGCAACGCAGGAAGCATATTCAGGGTCTTGCAATCTTTGATTTGGAGAATAGCAAGTCCTGAACTTGCTATCAGTACCCCTCCGACTATCGAGACTTCGCCCATCAGTTCGTCCGAAATGATATTCCCCGCCAATGAGGTCAGCAGGTAAATACTCCCTTGAGATAGAAACAAAACCGGAGCAGCCAATATCATTCCAATCCCGTAAGTACTTGCCAGTACCATCGAAGTAACTAAGTCTAATGTTGCATTGGCAAACAGATAGGTGTTATCTCCATATAATGCACTCATAATCGGTCCAACCATCGAAAGGGTACCGACACAATAAAGCAAGATTCCGGTGGATAACCCTTCCGCCAAATTAGATTTGGAAAAGCGTTTCATCACCCGATTGAACTTCCCGGCCAAGTCTAATATCGTGCCGATGAGAGTTCCTATCGCCAGACTTACAATAAATAATACCGGATATTGGCTATTGGGCAGATGGGTTACTACGGCATTGATACCTAATACGAACGCCGCTAAGCCCATAGCATTATACAAGGCTCCTTGGTATTGCGGACGAATAGCGCGCTTGGCTATACTCCCGATACAGCTCCCGGCTACAATGCAAAGCGTATTGACGATAGTTCCGAGCATAGGAATGAAGAATTAAAAATGAAAAATGAAGAATTTAGAATGAAGAATCATATCCTGAGATAAAATACTTCATTCCGCTCTGGAGGAGCCATTCTTCATTCTTCATGCAATATTATTGTTCTACAATTTCAACGACTTCAATTTGAAAGACCAGAGTCGTATAAGGAAGCTTGGTTACATTACCATAATAATCTCTCTCCCCGGTTGTCCCATACCCTAATGAATAGGGAATCCAGACTTCCCAGACATCCCCGACGTGCATGTGTTGCAAGGCTGTAGCCCAGCCATCAACAACCTCGGTTCCAACCGTGCATGTCAAAGGTTCGTCTCCGTCCTCTTTCAAATGAGAATCAAACACCTCACCCTCGGTCAGGACGTTATTCAAATCAGCCACACGATTACCCTCTTCGTCGGTCACATAACAACCTTTATAATAGCAAGAGACCGTACTTGTAAAGTAAATTGGTTCTGTTCCCTCGCCTTCTTTCAAGACCTTATAGAGGATTCGGCCATTTCCGCTTTCGGAATAGATATATTCCATACTCTCATCCTTCTCCTTCTCGGAAAAAGCCGCAAGATTTACATCCTTCCAAGCCTCATCCACCTCGACCGGCATCCAACTGAGGTCGTTATCATCCTCATCGTCGTCATCATCACCACAAGCGGGAAATACAAGCAATAAGCCGAAAAGCATTATTGCAATTTGCCAAAATCTCTTCATTGCCTTTATTCTATGATTTTCTTCAACAAACTTCTCATGCTGACCTTCTCAGAGATAATGTCGTGCAACTTATCTATCGAGACACGCTCCTGCTCCATCGTATCGCGGAAGCGGATGGTCACACAATTATCCTTTAACGTATCGTGGTCCACCGTGATACAATAAGGCGTACCGATTGCATCCTGCCGGCGATAACGTTTTCCGATAGAGTCCTTCTCGTCATACTGGCAACGGAAGTCAAGACGAAGCATCTGCATAATCTCTTCGGCCTTTTCAGGAAGCCCGTCTTTCTTTACCAATGGCAATACCGCCAACTTCACCGGAGCCAAAGCAGCCGGAAGTTTCAACACCACGCGGCTCTCGCCATTCTCCAAAGTCTCTTCGCAATAAGCGCCTGCCATTACGCTGAGGAACATACGGTCTACACCAATAGATGTTTCTATTACATACGGTGTATAGCTCTGATTCAACTCCGGATCGAAATATTGAATCTTCTTACCCGAGAATTTCTCGTGTTGCGAAAGGTCGAAGTTCGTACGGCTATGAATTCCTTCTACCTCCTTGAAGCCAAACGGCATTTCGAACTCGATATCAGTAGCAGCATTCGCATAGTGCGCCAATTTCTCATGATCGTGGAAACGATATTTCTCATTGCCCAAGCCCAAAGCCTGATGCCATTTGAGGCGTGTCTCTTTCCATTTCTTGAACCATTCAATCTCTTCACCCGGACGAACAAAGAACTGCATCTCCATCTGTTCGAACTCGCGCATACGGAAAATAAACTGGCGTGCCACGATTTCATTACGGAACGCCTTACCGATTTGAGCGATACCGAACGGAATCTTCATGCGACCGGTCTTCTGTACGTTAAGGAAGTTCACGAAAATACCCTGCGCTGTTTCCGGACGAAGATATACCTTCATCGAACCATCAGCCGTAGAACCCATCTCGGTCGAGAACATCAAATTGAACTGGCGCACATCCGTCCAGTTTCTCGTGCCGGATATCGGGCAAACGATTTCGCAATCCAAGATAAGCTGACGCAAATCCTCGAAGTTCGAATCGTTCATGTCCTTCTTGTAGCGTTCATGGATTTCGTTCCATTTTGCCTGATGTTCGAGTACGCGCGGGTTTGTCTCACGGAACTTAGCCTCATCAAAAGCGTCACCGAATTTCTTAGCGGCTTTTGCCACTTCCTTATTTATCTTTTCTTCAATCTTTGCCAAATGGTCTTCAATCAACACATCAGCACGATAACGCTTCTTCGAATCCTTATTGTCAATCAACGGATCGTTGAACGCATCCACGTGTCCGGAAGCCTTCCAGATAGTCGGATGCATGAAGATAGCCGAATCCAATCCTACCACGTTCTCGTGCAAGAGCGTCATGCTATCCCACCAATACTTCTTGATATTGTTCTTCAGTTCCACGCCGTTCTGGCCATAATCATACACAGCGCCCAGTCCATCATAAATTTCAGAAGAAGGAAATACGAATCCGTATTCTTTACAATGCGATACTAACTTCTTAAAAACATCTTCTTGTGCCATATAGCTTATCCTTTCGATTATACATTTCCTTATCAGCCTGCAAAGTAAGTGATTTTTTTGTTACCAAACACCAGTTTTCAGTTTTTTAAATTCCAACTTGATACTTCCAGCGTCCCCTATCGGAGTCCCAATCGATGTTCAATATCTCCCACCAAGCTACTTGCTCCGATACGGAACAAATCTTTGGTTAACCACTCTTGGCCCAAAACCTCTTTGACTATAGTATAATATTTAACCGCATCTTCCGCAGTACGGATGCCTCCGGACACTTTTATTCCACGCTTCTCACCGGTCAACTCATGATATTTTTTTATCACCTGACACATCACATAAGCCGCCTCCGGCGTTGCACCCGGATAGCCCTTCCCCGTTGAAGTCTTAATAAAATCAGCATTCGAATAAAGTGCCAGAATAGAGGCCTTACGGATATTCACAACCGAAGCCAACGCGCCGGACTCAAGGATTATCTTCAAACGGGCATCCCGGCAACTCTCCTTAATCTCCGCCAATTCATCGCAAAGTTCCTCATAACTTTCCTCTATAAAATACCCCAAGTTGAGCACCACATCGATTTCATCAGCTCCTTCCATCACACACATAGCGGTCTCGGCAATTTTCACCTCAGTAAAAGTCTGTGAAGCCGGGAACCCCGCACTTACCGCTGCAATATTTACATCTTGTGCGGTCAAAGCCTGTTTTACCGTTTCTACAAAAAGCGGATAAACACAAATAGCCGCGACATTCGGAATATCCGGACGTGTCCCTTCAAAATCATTCACAGATTCCGTCATTTTCCAAATAGTCTCTCGTGTATCAACACTGGTCAATGAAGTAAGATCGATGAAACCGTGTATTTCCTTCAATACCTCCGGAGTAAAGTTCTCTTTGGCATGTTTCTCCAACAAGGCATTTACCTGAGCTGAAACTTCCTCATCGCTTTCAAAGGAATCAAATTTAGCGAATGCTTCATGATATTTATCCGCATTCACCTTAGCAAATTCTTCCGGACGTTCTTCCCAACCCTCATGTCCGTGGTCGTGTCCGCACCCACAATGGCAATCATGTGTATGTTCCATATTTATAATTTTTGATTGTTTATATGTCGTTCTTTATCCCGATTCGTTTTCTTTTGGATATTCTTTTCCAAAGCAGAGGTCAGGTCAACCCCGGTTTGATTCGCCAAACAGATAAGCACCCAAAGCACATCCGCCATTTCATCGGCCAAATCCTTTTGCTTGTCGCTCTCTTTAAAGGACTGTTCGCCATAAATCCGGGCGATAAGGCGAGCCACCTCTCCTACCTCTTCCGTTAGAATCGCCATATTGGTCAATTCATTGAAATACCGGACTCCGTATGTCTTTATCCACGAATCTACCAGATGCTGCGCTTCGCGAATCGTCATTTCCTTTTCCATACTATTTGAGTTTGTGACTTATTCCTTATTTTGTGTATCAATCAAGATAGTTACCGGACCATCATTCAACAATTCCACTTTCATATCCGCACCGAAAACACCGGTCTGCACCTCCTTGCCCAATTGCAATCCCATTTCCGAACAAAATGCCTCATACATCGGAATGGCAAACTCCGGTTTCGAAGCTTTCAGATAAGAAGGTCTATTGCCTTTCTTCGTAGAAGCATGGAGCGTAAATTGGCTTACCACCAGAATCTCGCCATCCACTTCAACGACCGATTTATTCATAACTCCGTTTTCATCGTCAAAGATACGCAAATGAGCTATCTTTTTGCAAAGCCATTCGATATCCTCCTGCGTATCCCGGTCTTCTATTCCGACCAGAAGCAATAGGCCCTTGCCTATTTTCGATTTCAGATTTCCATCTATCGTAACCGATGCGTGTTGCACGCGTTGTATAACTACTCTCATATATTTTAAGTTTCTTAGTTTTTTAGTTTTTAAGTTTCTTAGTTTTTAAGTCTTTTATCTTAAGTTGACAAGTCAACAAGGCTTCAGTTGGCCAGTTAATCCTTCAATTACAAGTTTAGCTTTTGCCGGACCAATAATAGAAGCTATTTCATCCTGACCGGCCTCTTTAATCCGTTTTACACTCTTAAAGTGCTTAAGCAAAGAGACTTTTGTCTTTTCTCCGATACCTTTTATCGTATCCAGTTCCGAACGATTCTGACTTTTGCTCCGTTTGTCCCGATGAAAGGTAATGGCAAAACGATGCACCTCATCCTGCATACGGGTCAACAAATGGAATAACGGACTATCCAATTTCATCCCGATTGGCTCAGGCGGAAATCCAAATAATAATTCCGCAGTACGGTGATGATTATCCTTCGCCAAGCCGGCAATAGGAATATCCAAATGCAATTCATCCTCAATAACCGAACGAACCACCTCCATTTGTCCCTTTCCTCCATCCGTAATAATAAGATTGGGCAAAGGAGTCCCCTCCTCTATCGCCCGTTGATAACGTCGGCGCACCACTTCTTTCATCGAGGCGTAATCGTCCGGTCCGACAACGGTCTTGATAATATATTTCCGATAATCCGCTTTTGAGGGTTTCCCCATTTTAAACACGACACATGCCGCTACGGCATCACTCCCCTGGATATTGGAATTATCAAAGCATTCGATTTGAACAGGCAATTCTTTCAAGTGAAGCGCATCCTGAATCTCTTTCAAAAGGCGGGTTGCCCGTTGTTCCGGATTCAACTTCTCCGCCTGTTTCAATTTATCAATTTTATATTGCTTCCCATTCATCTCAGACAATTCGAGCAATTTCTTTTTATCCCCCCGTTGCGGAATAGTAAACGTAACGCCCTCCCATTCGATGTCAATCGGAAAAGGCAAGATAATCTCCCGGGCATGGCTATCAAAACGCTTCCTCATCTCCACAATCCCCAACGTAAGCAAATCCTCTTTCGTCTCATCCAAACGCCTCCTGTATTCAAACGTATAAGCCTGCACCACGGCTCCATTCCCGATATGCAAATAATTGATATAGGCCGATGCATCATTTTCGGTAATGGAAAAGACATCTATATTGTGAAGCATCGGGGTAACAACCGTCGATTTGGAACGATAATTCTCGATAGCTTCATATTTTTCTTTAAGTTTTTGTGCCTCCTCAAACTTCCATTCTGAAGCCAATTGTTGCATTTGTTCGTAAAGATGCTTGCTCACCTGCGAGATATTCCCCCGGAGAATTTCTTTAATCTCCGAGACATTTTGCTGGTATTCTTCCAGCGACTGCAATCCCTCGCACGGGCCCTTGCACCGCTTGATATGATATTCCAGACACACCTTATAACGCCCTTCACGAATAGATTCCGGCGTCAAAGGATACTTGCAAGTCCGGATGGGATACAAATCTTTAATCAATTGAAGCATCACCTTAGCCGTATAGACCGATGGATAAGGGCCATAATACCGGGAACCATCACGCACAATATTCCGGGTTTGATAAATACGCGGAAAATATTCGTTCTTCACTACGATAGACGGATAAGTCTTGTCGTCTTTCAACAGGACATTATATCGCGGATGATATTGCTTGATCAGATTATTCTCCAGGAGCAACGCATCTTGCTCGGTATCTACCACAAAATATTTAATATCCCGAATCTGTTTCACCAGCACCCGCGTCTTATTACTATTGTGCTGTTTATTGAAATAGGACGACACCCGGCGTTTCAGATTCTTCGCTTTACCCACATAGATAATTGTCCCTTTCTCATCAAAGTACTGATAGCATCCAGGCTTTTCCGGTATAACCGCCAGAATAGATTTGATATGTTCAAGTATTTTGTCTTTATCCATCTTTTTTAACCTCTAACTAATCAAAACCAATCACTTACGGGATTTTACTAAAGTATTGTTTCACGTGGAACAAACAACTATCATCTACCCAAAAGCACCAACAAAATATTGATATCGCTGGGTGAAATACCCGGAATACGGCTTGCCTGAGCTATCGTTTCGGGATCAATCCGTTCCAGCTTCTGACGTGCTTCCGTAGACAAAGATTGAATGCTGCTATAATCAAATTTACCTTTGATACGAATGCTTTCCAGCCGACTGATTTTATCGGCTATCATCTGCTCGCGTTTGATATACCCGCTATACTTAATCAAGATTTCCGAAGCCTCAATAATCTCCTCCTTACGAGAGGCAGGAACTTTGTCCAACTCTTCCTTCAAGGCCGGAATCAAATCGGATAGCTTCATCAAATCCAATTGAGGACGAAGAACCAAATCATAAAGTTTACACCCATGCCCCAAAGGAGCCGTACCCAGACGCTCCAACCCGGCATTGATGTATTGAGGTTTCACGGAATAATTCTCGCAAAACGACATAATCCTATCCCGGTATTCTTTCTTCTCCTGAAGCAAATCATAACGATGCCGGTCCGCCAAGCCCAATTGATAGGATCGCTCCGTCAAGCGCATATCCGCATCATCCTGGCGAAGGAGAATACGATACTCGGCACGCGAGGTAAACATCCGGTAAGGCTCATCTACACCTTTCGTCACCAAATCGTCAATCAGCACACCGATATAAGCTTCATCTCTTCCCAAAAGAAACGGATTTCCTCCATGACAATTGATATGCGCATTGATACCTGCCACCAGCCCTTGGCCTGCGGCTTCCTCATAACCGGTCGTCCCGTTAATCTGTCCGGCAAAGAAAAGACTCTTGATACGCTTTGTCTCCAAAGTATGATTCAATTGCGTCGGGTCAAAGAAATCATATTCGATGGCATAGCCCGGGCGATAAATCTGAACATCCCGAAATGCCGGTATCGCTTGCAAAGCCCCTAATTGAACCGACAAAGGCAAGGAGGATGAAAATCCATTCAGATAATACTCCTGTGTGTCCTCTCCTTCCGGCTCCAAGAAAAGCTGATGTTGGGATTTATCGGCAAAGGTTACAATCTTCGTTTCGATACTGGGGCAATAACGCGGCCCTATACTCTTGATTTGTCCATTATATAAAGGTGAATCCGGCAAGCCCTCGCGAAGAATCTCGTGGCAACGCTCGTTGGTAAAGCACGTCCAGCAACTCAATTGCTTCAATTCGCGATGAGAAGTATCCAGATAAGAGAACTTATGGAAATCATTCTCGCCCGGTTGTTCCGTCATCTCCTCGAAATGGACACTCCGGGCATCGATACGGACCGGCGTACCTGTTTTCATCCGATCCGATTTGATTCCTAAAGAGACCAATTGCTCGGTCAATCCGACCGATGCCGGTTCCGAAATTCGCCCGCCATGTATCTGCGTCCGTCCGATATGCATCAGACCGTTCAGGAAAGTCCCGTTCGTCAGGACAACCGCCTTGGCATGAAACTCCACGCCCATCCCCGTGCGGACACCACAAACTTCGCCATCTTTGATAAGCAATTCCTTCACCATATCCTGCCACATCCATAAGTTAGGCGTATTCTCCAGAATAGAACGCCAGCAGGTGATGAAGCGGGCACGGTCGCTTTGTGCGCGCGGACTCCACATGGCCGGACCTTTGCTCCGGTTCAGCATCCGGAACTGAATAGCCGTCCGGTCGGTTACGATTCCCATGAATCCACCCAAAGCATCAATCTCCCGGACAATTTGCCCTTTCGCGATTCCGCCTACCGCCGGATTGCAACTCATCTGCGCAATCTTATTCATGTCCATCGTAATCAGCAACGTCCTCGAACCTAAGTTGGCCGAAGCCGAAGCCGCCTCACATCCGGCGTGGCCCGCGCCTACCACTATCACATCGTAATCGAATCTCATTTCTTCAAATCTTTATTTGTGATGCAAAGATAGTGAGAAATCGGGAATCTTTACGGAGCCGAATAGGAGGAAAGCCAATTTTTAACCCTCAAAATAGCCCCATTTTTCGGGCAATTGTCCGGCTCGCTCGAAAAAAACGCCTTCTCGCGGAGTTAAAATGCCCGATTTTTGCGTTTAACACATTGTGTATTAATTATTTATATACAATTCTAAAGAATCGTTCCCAATGAGGCATTTAGAAAGTTTGTGGGCTCTTCCAAGCAATAATCGTAATTAAACCATAAATAAGGGTCTGCATAAAGATTATTCCTATTCAAATGTCGATTTATTTTATGCCTAATAACGATTATTTTCATGCCTACCTTTTCCGGCGTTTATGCCTACGTTTGTTTTCGTTTGTGCCTACCTTTTCCGACAAAGGGTGCGTGCTTTTTTGCATCGCACCGCTTTATTTACATCTTTTATCGTATCTTTGTAAGAGAATATCCGTAAAAACACGAAACAACCTAAAACGAATAAAAATGAAACTCAGCAAGATTTTAATTTGTGCCCTGCTTCCTTTAGGCGGACTGATGGCACAAACGAACGATTATCCTTTCCGGAATCCAGACCTGCCTTTGGAGGAACGTATCGAAGATTTACTTTCCCGACTGACCTTGGAAGAGAAGGTGCAGATGATGAAACACGAATCGCCCGCCATTCCGCGCTTGGGCATCCCGGCCTACAATTGGTGGAACGAAGCCTTGCATGGGGTAGCCCGGACAAAAGAACGGGTTACGGTATTCCCGCAAGCTATCGGGATGGCGGCTACCTTCGACACAGAGGCTTTGCAAAAGATGGGCGAAATGACCTCATCGGAAGGACGTGCCTTATTTAATGAGGATTTGAAAGCCGGTAAGACCGGTGAGATTTACCGGGGACTCACCTATTGGACTCCGAATGTGAATATATTCCGTGACCCGCGTTGGGGGCGTGGCCAGGAGACTTACGGAGAAGACCCGTATCTGACCTCCCAAATGGGAACGGCTATCGTCCGGGGGCTGGAGGGAGATGACCCGTTTTACCTGAAAGCCGCGGCTTGCGCCAAACATTATGCCGTACATAGCGGGCCGGAAGGCAACCGACATGAGTTTGATGCACACGTCTCCGCCTACGATTTATGGGACACCTACCTCCCGGCATTCCGTGAATTGGTGGTAAAAGCCAAGGTGCATGGGGTAATGTGCGCCTATAATCGGTTGGAGGGGCAACCCTGTTGCGGGAATAATGAACTCTTGCAAGATATCCTGCGCAATCAATGGAACTTCAAAGGGTATGTGACCTCGGATTGTGGAGCCGTCTACGATTTTGCCCATTATCATAAGACTCACGTGGATGATACGGAAGCCGTGGCCTCCGCCCTGCTGAGCGGGACCGATCTGGAATGCGGGAACCTCTACCCTCGCCTATTGCAGGCGGTAGAAAAGGGATTGGTCTCGGAAAAAGAAATCAATGTTTCCCTCAAACGTTTGTTGGAGATTCAATTCCGTTTAGGCATCTATGACCCGCAGGAACGGGTGCCCTATGCGAAAATCGGACGGGAAGTCATCGAATGTGATGCCCACAAACAACATGCCTATCGCATGGCACAAGAGTCGATGGTATTACTCAAAAATGAAAAGATTCTTCCGTTAGATGCTTCTAAAATAAAACATATTCTTTTGGTCGGCCCCAACATGAATAACGAACAAACTCTCCTGGCCAACTATTTTGGAGTACCTTCGGAAATCATCACGCCTTACGAAAGCCTCTCGAAACGTTATGGGAATCAAATGACCATAGATACTCTGACCGGAGTAGGCATCGTCAAACCTTTATCGTGGGCACCTTCTACGCAAGAAATTATCCAACGGGCCAGAAAAGCGGATGTTATCTTATTTATCGGAGGGATCAGTGCCGATTATGAAGGCGAGGCAGGTGATGCCGGTGCCGGAGGATATGCGGGATTCGCAAGCGGGGACCGTACCTCCACCGAGCTCCCCTCTGTGCAAACCGACCTCCTGAAAGAGTTGAAAAAAAGCGGAAAACCGATTGTTCTGGTCAATATGTCCGGATCAATTATGAACTTCAGTTGGGAAAGCCGGAATGTGGATGCCATACTCCAAGCCTGGTATGGCGGACAAGCGGCCGGCGATGCCATAACGGATGTTTTGTTCGGGGAGTATAATCCGGCCGGACGTATGCCGGTTACTACGTACATGAATACCGAAGACCTTCCGCCTTTCGAGGATTATTCGATGGCTAACCGGACATACCGGTACTATAAAGGAGATGTGCGTTATCCCTTCGGATATGGACTAAGTTATACCACATTCCAATACACCGAACCGGAAAACGTATCGGTTATCCAAACCGGAGAGAATCTCCAGGTAAGTACAACCGTGACCAATACAGGAGAACGTGCAGGAGACGAGGTCGTCCAACTCTATATAATGCACCCACAGAACCCGAATGTGCGTACTCCCATCTGCGCCTTGAAAGGTTTCCAGCGCATCCACCTGGATAAAGGAGAGAGCCGGAAAGTATCCTTTACACTTACTCCGGAAGAGTTGGGGTTAGTCGACCAAGAGGGAAATCTTGTAGAAAAGGCAGGGAAAGTGGATTTGTATATCGGAGGAGGCCAACCTTATAAGTCGGATAGCGATTTCTCTTCAGTAGAAATCCAAGGAGATAAGTACACGATATATTAAGTTTGTTAGTTCTTGGGGATGTTAGTTTATAAGTTCTTTTATGCATCAAGGCATATTCAAAACTTATAAACTAACAAACCCAGAAACTAATCAACTCACATAGCCGTAAGTTTAAAGATATGACTGGAAAGGTCTTCTGTAGTAAAGAGACGCAAACCGACCTTCATCAGATAATCACCGGAATACACCTGTCCGTTTTCTGCAAATCCGGAGCTTTTACCGGGCATCAGGTTAATTTCCTCAATCCGGTACTGCTTGTTCGGGTCTAATCCTTGCAAACGAATCGGATATAGGTCTTCCGAGAAGCGCGGGTGTATATTATAAGTATAGAGGACCGATTGGTTCTTTTGGGCATCTACCGTCATTACCGCGGTATGGTTTCCCTCGTATGGAGAGACCAGGCGATAGAAATCGCCATTCAGGATAACCGGTTTCAAATCCTTATAGGTAGCAACCGCCTGCTTGCAGAAGGTCAGTTCATCTTCGCTCATCTCCTTGAGTCCGATATCGAATCCCATTTTACACATCATAGCTACATCCACACGGAACTTGACAGATGCTTTGCGGTTCCAGCTCGTGATGTGAGCACATATCGCCTTCATCGGGAAAAACTTAGAGAAGCCCCATTGGATATACAAACGCTCTATCGGATCGGTATTGTCGCTCGCCCAGAACTCAGTAAAATAGTTCAATGCTCCATAATCACACCGGGCCCCGCCTCCGGAACAAAGCATCATCGGGACATTCGGATATTTGGCTTTGATACGCTCAAGGACTTTATAAAGCCCGCGCACGTAATCCACATACAGATGTTCCTGCTTTTCTTTCAGATAAGGCGAATAAGCATTGGTAATCGGACTATTGCAATCCCACTTAAAGTATGCCAAGTTCGGGTTCTCGGTCAAGAGTTGGTCTACCACACCAAAGACAAAGTCCTGAACCTCCGGATTCGACAAATCCAATACTAATTGATTACGGTAATAGACCGGCTCCCGATTCGGCAATCGGATAATCCACTCCGGATGCTCCTGCGCCAGATTACTCTTGGGGTTCACCATCTCCGGCTCAATCCAAATACCGAACTTAACACCTGCGGTTTCCGCTTCTTTAACCAAGAAAGGAATCCCATGAGGCAATTTATTCTTCATCACCTGCCAATCGCCCAATCCGGCTTTATCGTTATTCCGAGGGAATTCATTTCCGAACCAACCATCATCCAGCAGGAACATATCAACACCCAAGTCGGATGCCTCCTTCATCAGGTTGCTTAATATTTTTTCATCAAACTGAAAGCTGGTATTCTCCCAGTTGTTCAGCAAGGTCATACGATCCCCCTTTCCATCCTTCAGCTGATAATTTAATGCCCATGCCTGCATTCCGCGACTTGCCGCGCCACTCCCGTTATCACTCCGCGAGAAGATAAACGCCGGCGTGGTAAAAGTTTCATCGGGTTGCAACTCATAACGCGAAGCATAGGGATTGATTCCGGAAATCACACGCAAGTTCTTCACTTTATCTACCTCAAACGTAAACCGGTAATTACCCGTCCAGGCTATCGTACCCAATACTACCTCCCCTTGATTCTCTGAAACGGGCTGATTCAGTCCCAGTTCGAAGAAAGGATACATATACATGGCCGCACGTGTGCCAAGCTTAGTTTCCAGAATCTTCTTTCCCGGACGAAGCTCCTGGCTGCTCATCTGCATTTCTTTCGCCCAATCGCCACTAAACTCGTTCAGATAGTATTTCGGGCTTTCAAAATAAATCACGGACGAAGCATATTGGTTCAGATACACGGGTTTCTTCTCCTGATGGCGGATTTCCGTCCAGGTCTTAATGACATTTTCCTTATTATAGGCCACATAATGCAATGTCACCTGCAATGGGTACTGCTCATCTTTCAGGTAAATGAGAGTTTCGGTTGCATTATCATCAATTTTCTTTACTTCCGAAGATACATAAGTCAGAATCGTACTCATATTCCCGTCAGAATGGGTGATGCTCAGAGCCGGCTCAAAGAAATCACCTCCACCGGCGGTAAGATAAGCCTCGCCCGCCTTATTTTGCGCGGAACCGTCAGAACCACGCTTGGTAGAGGTCGAAAGATATTTCAGGTCAGACTCATGGAGCAATTTCGGCCCCAGATAGGTTTGATACAAACGCCCATCGGATGCAGTCTGATAAATAAGATCCGTCTCACTGGTCGAGATGCGAATCCGTTCAGGAGTATTCTCCGCCAACAAATAGGTCTGCCAACAGAAAAGACTCACCAACAATAAAAAAAGATTTCTTTTCATGGATATGTAAACTATTTAATGAATAATACTACAAAGATACATATCTATTCTTGAAAAAACACATTATTCGAAAGCATCGACAAGCCCTCCGCTAATCTTTTTTAGAGAAGCGATAAGACTATTTAATAGAAGAAAAGGCATTTCCTCAACAAATGCCCCTATTTTTGCCTTATAAAGATTTGTGCGGATGAATAAAAGCTGGTTTGTCATACTAATATTGAGTTTGTTTTGTCGGAATATACTCCATGCCCAGATTTGGAGCCAGGAGGATTCGATTAAATTAGCCAATATGTTGGCGGGGAAAGATTCGTTGCGCCTGAATCCGGAATATCAACGTGCCATCCGAAACGGAACTTTTATCAACACAAATCCGGCAGGGAAGATGCGTGCATCCAAATCGCAAGTCCCGTTTACCAAAGATTTTTCCGAATACATTCAATTAGACATACGAGCCTTGAACGAATTGCGCCAACCCTTAGATTCGCTCTCTCCGCGTGAAATCATGCACGAGAAAGTATATGTGGACAATTCCCAGCGCATCAACTCCCGAATTACAGACCCCATCCGCAAAGGGAACGTCACAGGTGTAAAACCAACCGGTTACGATTTCAACCACTGGATTTCCTATGCGTTGAGCCCCTCCTACCGGCGAATGGTAAAGAACCGCAAACGCAACACCTGGAAAATCTATAACGATATCCCGGCGTTACGGATTCATGAAAAACAGAAAGCATATAGGAAAGAGCATCCCGAAATGGTTATTGACAAATAAAAACTCCGGGAGGTATTTGTTTTTCCACATTATTACGTACCTTTGGGCTATCAATAGAAATAGATATACAAACAACTGAAAAAACGAATTGACTATGAAAGAATGGCGTGATTGGTTTTACTTTTCTTCCGGCGAACGCAGGGCATTAATCTTTCTTACCGTATTAATTATAGCAACATGGATTGCCTTGTGGGTAACGAATAAAGAGGCAGAACAGGAAATGGAAACATTGATTACAGAAGTGAATGCACCGAAGGATACCATCCGACAGAGCATTCCCCTACCCTCTCAAAGCATTCCGAAAGAAATAAAGCCGGAACCGAAAGCCCCTGCCAAGCCCAAAGAGGCAAGAGCCTTCCACAAGCCTTTCCAATCCGGGAAAAAGAAATATGTTTCTCATAAATATCCCAAAGGGACTCTTGTGGAACTAAATGGTGCGGATAGCCTGACTTTACGGAAAGTGCCCGGCATCGGCGAAGCTTTTTCTCGCCGGATTGTCAAATACCGCGATTTGCTGGGCGGTTTTTATTCGGTTTCCCAGCTGGCCGAAGTGTATGGCATAGATGCCGACCGCTATGCGGATTTATCCCCGTGGTTTGTTGTAGATACTGCATTGATTCGCCCGATTGCGATAAATCAGGCCGATTTCCGCACATTGATTCGTCATCCTTACCTGAATAAACAACAGACCACCACAATTCTCAACTTAGTCCGCCGGAAAGGACGCTTGAACAGTTGGAATGATCTGCGGCTCTTGGAAGAATTTACGCCGGAAGACCAGAAACGGCTGAGGTATTATTTTTCATTTGAATGAAGAGCATTTTGCACCCCTTTCTTCTCTTTGTATAATTGTTCGATAAGCGTACAGGCCGTCTCCATGGAAAGGGTTCCGGTATTCAGCATCAAATCATAACGGTGCGGGTCGCCCCATTTCTCATTTGTATAATGCTGGTAATGATTTATACGGGCCCGGTTTGTACGAAGCACCTCTTCGCGTATATTGTCCGACTGAAGATGGTATTCTTTCGTACAACGTTCACACGCTGCCTCTAAGTTAGTATAACAAAACACTTTAATGATTGATGCAGAAGGAAAATCCCTTAGAATGTAATCGGCGCACCGGCCAATAATTACGCAAGGCTCCTGGCTGGCAATCTTCCGGACAATACGACTTTGGGAGACAAAGAGCGCATCCGCCGAGGAAAGACTTTTCTCTATCGGTGCCTCATAATCCTGCAAAATAATATGTAACAAATAGTTGGAAGAAACACGTTGTTCGTTTTCCGCAATATATTTCTCCGGCAAACGACTCTCTTGAGCAACCAAGGCAATCAATTCCTTATCATAAAACTTGATTCCCAACTTTTGAGCAAGCATCTCGCCCAGAATACGCCCGCCACTCCCATATTCGCGCGTAATAGTTATCACTATCGGACGATTTTGGGCAGATTGCAGGTTTTCCTTCTCAGGCGATATCAATAACCATTTGTCGAATATCTTCCAATAAGGAAATAGAAAATGAGAAATCGGGCCAACTATCAGCGCCGCAATTACCGTACCTTCGCGTACGCCCTCAATCGTCGGCAAAAAACATAGACATAATAAACAAGAAATGGAAACTAATGTCACATCAAAGCAAACTTTGACAAATCCAAACTCCTTACGGACAAACTTAGAGATAATCTGCACCAGATATTCACCGGTTACCATCGCTACGTTCGCCTTCACCTCCCAGCTGATTCCAAGTCCTAAAATAAAGCAACCTATCAGGAGAGTAATTACCTTTATTATGTAAAGAGTCGGATTCAGCCATCCAAGGAGATGCATGGATACATCAATGAATGCGCCGAAACAAAGCGTTACCGGAATCTGACTGAGCAGTTCAAAACGTTTCTCATAAATTTCCTTTCGCTTCATCATTACCATCTCCAATAAGATAAAGCCAAAGTTCATAATGATGGTATATTGCCCCATCGTGCCGGGAGTGAATAAACTTAATACATACGGAACGCTGGATATAGGCGAAGTGCCTAACAATGCTTTGGTTATAACGGCAATACTAAAAGCGTTCACGAATACGGAGCAAAGAAATAATGTATATCTTCTAAATAATTCCTTCCTATTCATCTGTAGATTTTATAACGGATGCGAAGTTAGCCATTATTCGTTAAATTGATTCAGAATTAAACATTATTATAGTTGGATAGATTTGTATGCTTAAAAATAGTTTTTACCTTTAACGCGAAACATTAATAATCTTTTATATCATGGAATCTGCACTTTTCTGGATTGTGCCGGTATCATCGATTATTGCACTGATACTGGCGTGGTATTTTTACAAACAAATGATGCGCGAAAGCGAAGGTACTCCAACAATGGCCAAAATCGCTTCGCATGTACGGCAAGGCGCAATGTCTTATCTGAAACAACAGTATAAGATTGTAGCGCTAATCTTCTTGTGTTTAGTTATTCTATTTTCGATTATGGCTTATGGCTTCAACCTGCAAAACCATTGGGTGCCGGTTGCGTTCCTAACGGGCGGATTCTTCTCCGGATTATCCGGTTTCCTGGGAATGAAGACAGCTACGTATGCTTCTGCACGAACCGCTAATGCGGCGCGTACCTCATTGAATAAAGGTTTGCGTGTGGCATTCCGAAGCGGAGCGGTAATGGGGTTGGTGGTAGTCGGCCTGGGCTTGTTCGACATCTCTTTCTGGTACCTGTTGTTAGAGTGGGCTATTCCGGAAGACGCCCTGAATCCAACGGCCAAGCTCTGCATGATTACCACTACGATGCTGACCTTCGGGATGGGAGCTTCCACACAAGCCCTGTTTGCCCGTGTCGGCGGAGGTATTTATACGAAAGCAGCGGATGTCGGAGCGGATTTGGTCGGAAAAGTAGAAGCCGGTATTCCGGAGGATGACCCGCGTAATCCGGCAACTATCGCGGATAATGTAGGAGATAATGTAGGGGACGTAGCCGGAATGGGAGCCGACTTGTACGAATCCTATTGCGGTTCTATCTTAGCGACTTCGGCATTAGGAGCAGCGGCTTTTATCGGAACAGGTGATGTAGATATGCAATTCAAGGCGGTAATTGCCCCGATGCTGATAGCGGCAGTAGGCATCCTCCTCTCCATTATCGGCATATTCTCCATAAAGACAAAAGAAGATGCCGGCATGAAAGAATTGCTTAAATCGTTAGCAAGAGGGACAAACCTCAGCTCATTATTGATAGTTGTAGCTACCTTCCTTATATTAAATGCATTAGGAATAGATAATGCGAACCTCATAGCTTGCTCGGTTGTCATCGGATTGGTTGTCGGCGTAATAATCGGCCAATCTACCGAGTATTACACTTCTCAATCATACAAACCAACCCAACGGTTGTCGGAAAGCGGAAAGACCGGTCCGGCCACAGTGATTATCTCCGGTATCGGCTTAGGGATGATATCTACAACAATTCCCGTGATAGCAGTAGTAGTCGGTGTTATCCTTTCCTACTGGTTCGCTTCCGGATTCGATTTCGCCAATATCAATATGGGATTATACGGAATCGGCATCGCGGCGGTAGGTATGTTATCTACCTTGGGCATTACCTTAGCTACAGATGCCTACGGTCCGATTGCTGATAACGCAGGAGGGAATGCTGAGATGAGCGGACTGGGAGCAGAGGTACGCAAACGTACAGATGCCTTGGATTCGTTAGGAAATACAACTGCGGCTACCGGAAAAGGATTTGCTATCGGTTCGGCGGCATTGACAGGGCTGGCTTTGTTGGCTTCCTATATTGAAGAAATCCGTATTGGATTAGATCGGATCGGTACAGCTATTCTGGAATTACCCAACGGGATAGAAATCAAAATACATGAAGCAAGCTTTACCGATTTCATGATGTACTATGATGTTACATTGATGAATCCTAAAGTATTATGCGGAATATTTATCGGAAGTATGATGGCATTCCTCTTCTGCGGATTGACCATGAATGCCGTAGGACGTGCCGCTTCGCACATGGTAGAAGAAGTTCGCCGGCAATTCCGCGAAATAAAAGGAATCCTGGAAGGAAAAGCCGAACCCGATTATGCTCGTTGCGTCCAGATCTCGACCAAAGGCGCACAACGAGAAATGGTATTTCCGTCTTTGCTGGCTATTGCAGCACCGATTCTTACGGGAATATTCTTCGGCGTTCCCGGCGTTATCGGATTACTAATTGGCGGATTATCCTCCGGATTTGTTTTAGCCATCTTCATGGCCAATGCCGGAGGAGCATGGGACAATGCCAAGAAATACGTTGAAGAAGGAAACTTCGGAGGTAAAGGCGGAGAAGTACACAAAGCCACAGTAGTAGGCGATACCGTTGGAGATCCATTTAAGGACACATCGGGCCCGAGTCTGAATATCCTGATAAAACTGATGAGCATGGTCGCAATCGTTATGGCCGGCCTGACTGTCAGCTGGAGTTTATTCTAACCTCCTAAAAGAAAAATCCGCTGTCTTTCAACAATCGGAAAGACAGCGGATATATAGTAACAATTACACAGAATGATTTATCCTAAGAATGAAATCAGTACGCCGGCAGCCACAGCAGAACCAATTACACCAGAGATGTTACTTGCCATGCAATATTGGAGTACATGATTCTTCGGATCATACTTTAAAGCAATTTCGTTAGCTACACGTGATGCCATCGGCACGGCACTCAGTCCCGTAGCACCAATAAGCGGATTAATTTTCTTTTTACTAAACAGATTGACTACTTTCACAAAAAGAATACCACCTGCTATAGAAAGAGCGAATGCTAAGAATCCACCGATTACAATACCTATTGTAGTCCAATTCAAGAAAGCTTCAGAGGTCATCGTCGCTCCGACCGAAAGCCCTAAAAAGATAGTCGCCGTATTCATGATGCTATTGGAAGCTGCATCAGACAAACGCAACGTATTGGTTCCTATCTCCTTTACCAAATTACCAAACATCAGCATACCAATCAAAGGAACTGCTGTCGGGACAAACAATGCCACCAATGTCGTAACCACAATCGGGAAAACAATCTTCAGTACGCGCAGATTCTTAATCTCGGTTGTAGAAGGGAATTTCTTCTCCTGCTCTTTCATATTGATGCTAAGCTCCTTCTTGGTACATAACAGGTTCACCACCAAAGGAATAATTACCGGAACCAATGCCATATAGGAATAAGCCGCAATAGCAATCGGACCTAACAGATGAGGTGCCAACTTGATTGTCGTAAAGATAGCCGTCGGACCGTCAGCACCGCCTATAATACCCAAAGAAGCAGCTTCCTTAGGCGTGAATCCCATTAATATAGCTACAATCAAAACCGTAAAGATACCCAATTGCGCTGCGGCGCCAAAGATAGAAAGGCGCAAATTACGCAACATCGGACCAAAATCGGTCAAGGCTCCTACACCCATAAAGATAATCGGAGGCAAAAAGCCGGTTTTTATCAACAAATAGTAAATAAAGTTCATTAATCCCAGCTCATGAGCTATATCATGAAGCGGCATATCCCAAATATTCTTCACCACACCATGCACGTTAATCATGCCGTTCTCGTCCGCCTGAATAACCCCCATTTCTCCTCCGGGGAAATTCGCAAGCAAGACTCCAAAAGCGATTGGGACCAACAACAATGGCTCATATTGCTTCTTTATACCTAAGTAAAGAAGTATAAAGGCAATAACATACATAATCAGGAACTGCGGTTCAGCAATAATATTGCTGAACGCAGTCATTTCATATAAGTTATGGAGAATTTCGCTCATTACTGAATAACCATTAATACATCATCTTCTGAAACGGAATCACCCGGATTAACACAAATAGCCGTAATGGTTCCGCTAAATTCACTACGGACCGTATTATACGTCTTCATAGCCTCCACGTAACAGATTACATCACCTTTCTGCACAGTATCACCCACCTTTAACGGGGTCTCGGAAGCATTCTTGACCAAAAAGAATTTGCCCTCCAACGGAGAAAGCACCTCTTTGCCTCCTTGTGCCGGAGCAGCCGGCGCGGGTGCTGCCGGTTGCGGGGCTGGTACCGGAGCTGGAGCCGGCTCACCGGCGGTATCTCCAAAGGCCACTGTAACCCGATAGGCCTGACCATCCACGTTAACCGTCATTGTCTGCGGGGTTTTAGGAAGTGCGACTTCCGTAGCCGGGGCAGAAGTTTTTTCTTTCTCGGCTCTGCGTTTTGCCACGTCAATCTTAAACTCTACTTTTGCCTTACCGGAACGATAAGCCTCATACTGGGACGGATGCATGGCATACTCAAACAACTCTTCATCATCCTCTCCTACCTCCCAATGCTTTTCGTTCATTTTCCGGCGATAAATATCCAAAGCATTCGGATAATTATCCTGAGGATTTCCGGAGAAGAACTGCCGTCCTTCTTCTTTTGCCTTTTCTACCAATTCGGGAGCTAACTCTCCAGGTAAGCGTCCTGCCTTGCCCAAAAGCATATCCCAAATATCTTCAGCAATCATGCTCCAGCGTTCTTTGCCTTTTTCCATTTGCATGACATTCATCAAGGCCAGATTCTTTACATATTGGCTAAACGGAGTTACTAATGGAGGATAACCGACACGTGGCCAAACATAAGCGACTTCTTCAAACAATTTGATAAGCAAGTCATCTTGCGTCATCAACGGTTTGTTTTGTTTCTGGCGGTTTTTGTTGATCGACTCCAGATTCTTTTCCAAATCAGACATCAAACTGCCCATCATTCCGCCCGGAAGACCCGGACCAATCAGCAATGAATTCATCAATCGGTTTCTCGGACTGATATACAATCCCAAGAAATCATCAATAAATTCCTGAATCAGGCTCCGCACCTTCATATAAGCTTTCATATTGATTTCCGGAACCACAAAACCAGCATCTTTCAGCATGGCTTGAACCGCCAATACATCGGCATGACCGGTTCCCCACGATAACGGCTCCATACCCACATCAATATAATCACATCCGGCTTCACACACTTCCAATATGGAAGCCATGCTAAAACCAGGACCTGCATGACTATGGTACTGAACCGGGATATCCGGATATTTCTTCTTGATATTCGCCACAATCTGTCCCAAACTATGCGGACGACCTATTCCGGCCATATCTTTAATGCAGATTTCATCCGCACCTTTTTCAATCAACGAATAGGCCAAATCCGTGTAATACGCTACCGTATGAACCGGCGAATGGGTAATACACAAACAGCATTGCGAAATCATTCCGGCATCTTTGGCATAATGAATAGAAGGTTCGATATTACGAACATCATTTAATCCGCAGAATGTACGGGCAATATCCGTTCCTTGCGCTTTCTTTACCTTATAAAACAACTGGCGTACATCAGCCGGCACAGGACTCATACGCAATCCGTTCAAGGCACGATCAAGCATGTGCGTTTGAATACCTGCTTCGTGGAACGGTTTTGTCCATTCACGGACAGCCCTATTCGGATTCTCGCCAAACAACAGATTGACTTGTTCGAATCCGCCACCATTTGTTTCTACACGGGCAAAACAACCCATTTCTATAATAGCTGGCGCCACTTTGGTCAATTGGTCTACACGCGGAACATATTTACCGGCAGATTGCCACATATCGCGAAAGACCAAACTGAATTTGATTTCTTTCTTCATGATATAAATAATGTATAGCTGATTATAATTTTTCTATTTTAATTACCTTTCCTAAGCCTCGTGTTGTCATGCTTATTGCCGAAACGATTACCGCCGTTTCCTGAGCGGACACTTGTGTTGGAGAAGCGTTTGAGGCGACTTGTGTCACGGCTGAGGGCCGTTGCTTCTTTACGACCACTTCTTCCGGCGCATATTTATTGACTAAAAGGATTAATCCCTTTCCCAAATAAATAATGATTAGCAAGATGGCAAAAACTGTCGCCATTCCGACGACCATCAATAATAATCCTATGTTTAAATCTCCCATAATGAAAAAATAAAAGTGTTTTAATGGTGAATGTGTTTTCTATCCGGTTTTTTAAATCGTTACAAAAATAGTAATTTAACTGAGAAATTCATATTTCAAAACTGTAAAAAAGTAAAAAGCGATACAAATTTACAGAATCAGTGCATACATATTTCCGGGTAATGTCTTGATACGCCCGTTCATTTCCAAATCAAACAAAATCAAAGAGAGCTGTTGGAGGGGGATATGCATCGCCTTGCTCAGCTGATTGACATGCAGTTCCTTATGCTCTTGCAAAAGGGTCAGGATCTGTTGTACCTCCGGAGAATCATCGAAGTGCAATTCCACTTGTTTGGGTTCTTGAAACGCCTGGTTTCTCCAGCCCAACGCATCTATCAAATCGTCCGCCGAGGTTATCAGCCCCGCCTTATTTTTCCGTATAAGGTCATTGCACCCGGCCGAATACAGGTCATTCCCCCTTCCCGGAAAAGCAAACACCTCCCGGTTGTAGGAGAATGCTATATCAGCCGTTACCAAAGAGCCTCCTTTCCGGGCCGACTCGATGACGATAGTCGCATCCGATAGCCCCGCGATAATCCGGTTCCGTTTCAGGAAATTGGCACGCTCCGGCTCTGTTCCGGAGGGAAAGTCGGTCAGTAATCCGCCTTTCTCCAACATATTGATTGCCGTTTGGCGATGTACCGAGGGATAAATCCTATCCAACCCATGCGCCAGCACACCAATTGTCAGGAAATGGCACGCCAATGCGCTACGATGCGCCTTTATGTCAATGCCATACGCCAGTCCGCTGACTATCAAAACATCCGGATAATAAGAGGCCAGCCCTTCCAAAAGCCGATCGACCGACTCCTGTCCGTAAGGCGTGGCATGTCGTGTCCCGACAATGCTCAAGATATGCCGCACATTCAGGTCGGCACTTCCTTTATAATAAAGAACCAGCGGAGCGTCCGGACAATCCTTCAACCGCTTCGGATAGTTCCGGTCCTCCATCAACAAAGGAGTAATATGCGCCTTTTCCATAAAAGCAATTTCCTTTTCCGCCCGTTGCAAAACCTCCGGGCGTTTGATTTCTTCGGCCAACAAAGTCCCGATTCCGGGGACACGTTCCAACGATCGCTTTTTCTCTTTGAATACCGATTCCGCATCGCCAAACGCATTCAGCAATTGGCGGGCAAGCGTTCCGCCAATTCCATTAATCATAGTTAAGCCTATTTGGTAAAGTATCTTATCTGTCATGTTTACCACTCATTAGTATTTTGCAATTGTTGTGCTTTCTCCAATAATTGGTCAAAATAATCGCCCCGCGTCAACTTTCCGTTCTCGACCAGAACCGTATCTACGATACCCTTTACGGCCAAGGTAAAGGTCGGAACGTGATAAATATCCTGCTCGAATACCAGCTTCACGCCATCGCGCACCGCATTCAGGCAAGAGACATACCGGTCTCCGCTACGAAGCGGGTGTTTGAACTGGATTTCCACGCGCGACACAAAGGCATCCATGCCACGTTCGTGCATCGCCCCGAAGTTTTCGCCCAGCGCTTCAAGGAACTCATGGCGCGTATGCTCCATATAATGCTGATAATTGGCGTTATTCACCACCCCTTGCAGGTCGCATTCATAATCGCGCACCTTATCCGCATGTTTAAACAGATAGTTTTTCATTTGAATTCTTTTTTAGGTTCTACAATTTCCATGACATACAACCGGTCTGAAGGACGTACTTTCTCGTTCACTTTGATAGAAAAACGCTCGCCTTTTACCGTTTGCGGAACCGGTTGCAGGTCGACACGGATTTCGTCTACCTTCTGCATGACCGCGCCGGTGGTCGGTCCGGTAATCAGGATTTCATCGCCTACCTTCAGGGTGCCGCATTCCATTTCAAACTCCGCCACGCCAATCTTATCGAAGTATTTGATTCCGCGGGCCAGATAAACCTTCTTGCGCGTCGCGCCCGAACCATACTTGCTGCTCCATTCACCCAAACGCTGGCCCAAGTAATAACCATTCCAAAAGCCCCGGTTGAACACCATCCGCAAACGTTCGTCCCAGCCGGCCACCTTTTCTTCGGTAAATGTCCCTTCGCAATAGGCACGCACCGCCTCTTTATAACATTCCGTCACAATCCGGACATACTCCGGACCGCGGGCCCGTCCCTCAATCTTGAACACCCGCACGCCGGCATCCATCATCTTATTCATAAAATGGATGGTCTTCAAATCTTTGGGGGACATAATATATTGGTTCTCGATATCCAGTTCGATATCGCTATCCTTGTCATGCACCGTATAAGCACGCCGGCAAATCTGCATACAAGCTCCCCGGTTGGCGGAAGCATTCATCTCGTGCAGGCTCAGGTAACATTTCCCCGAAACCGCCATGCAAAGTGCACCATGGGCAAACATCTCGATACGAATCAGCTCACCTTTCGGACCTTTTATCGGTTGTTTCTGGATTTCTTCATAGA
>URGO01000008.1 GCA_900547435.1 uncultured Parabacteroides sp. | reverse complement strand
TTGAAGCTTTCGCCATCAACAGATACCACTACGATACCTGCCGGAGCAGCGATAGTTTCATTGTCAGAGTTCAGAACTTCGTTGGCTACTACCTTACCTAAGATTGTGCTTACGATTACGTTCTTACCTTCTGCACCCTTCACGATTACAGCGCCATCGGTTGCTACTACTGAAACAACTGCATTAGCAGAGATTTCTTCGTTGGCTGTCGGAGTAGAGCAACGATCATCAATATTCCACCATTCAGCATTTAAGATTGCTTCATTAGCAGAAGCATGACGGGCAATTACAGGAACACCATTTTGAACTTTAATTGCACGATACTCATTTGCATTTTCAGCAGCAGTATAAGTATTGTTCTCCAAGCCCCATTCACCATCATGGCTTTCAATAATGAAGTTACGAGTATCTTCATCATTTACTAAGCGGAACATGAACTTGTAGTTTGCATAATCCTGAACGAATGTCTTAGTCGCATTGTTTCCGTTGCGATCTTTTACGTTCATGACATATACATGGTCGTTTTCACCCGGAGTTACCGTATTAGCTGCAGCTTCGCGTGCCCATTCCATAGCAGTCAGGTAATCCTTATGACCTTCGTCTGTCAATGGGTATTCACCATTCTTGAAGATAACCAATGTATCACCTGTATGCATTGCTTCAACAAATGCCAAGCGAGTGTACTGGTTCTCCCACAAATAATCCTTACCATTTGCATTACTCAAAGAATCTTGAGCGTTGATTAAATAACGGCCCCAAACTTGAGCAGGAACATCAACCAAGTGTTCATCCAAACAGCTTGCACCAAATCCGTGGATCGGACAATACTTGCCTGCAGGAACAATTTCTGTACCTACTGCCAACATATACTGCGGACGGTACGGGTTGCGAACGTCGGCCGTATCTACGTAGATAGCCGTACTGTCGTTAAACTCACCACCTTGATAACGTACACCTAAGTAATTGATATTACCAGATTCATCAAATTGACCTTGATGAGCAGATTCAAACAAATACTGCTTATCAGCGATACGAGAACGATAGAAATTAGCTACACAAGGAGCAACGAATGGTTCAACGCCATCAGCGATAGCGACTGTTTCATCACCGTTCAACTCACGATAGATGATAGATTCATCATACTTCACAGCAAATGCGGCAACACGTTCTTCAGCGCAGTACCCTTCGATAGTGAACTTCAAAGAGCCATCACGAACACCAACACGATCAGCGTTTTCAAAGTCAACTAATGCATAATAGCAAGTTGTATCACCCTCTTCAGAAATGATTTGATTGTTTTCTTTCAGATAGAACTTAACTGCCTGAGATGCGTCAGCTGTTACTTTATAAGTATTTTCGTTAGCCTCGTCGCGAGCAATCCATTTCGCATTGTTCACTAACTTGTTGCCATCATACACCTTAACAGTATAGTAGCGACGATACAACTGCGGAGCTACTGTACCATCATAACCATATTCAGCATCCTCAGATGGAACCAACTGGAAGGTTGCTTTGCCATCTTGAACATCAACAAATACTGTAGTATCGTTAGCTGTAGAAGATACGTTTACAAAGTTACCAATTTCAATTCCGCTGAAATAATCCATGGTTACACGGTTCAACTGGAACTGATTTTCATCAGCTGGTTTATAGTAACCCAAATACTTATTCGTCAAGATACCTGCATTCGGTTTAACGGTTGCTGCCAAAGCATAAGACAAAGTATCACCTACAGCAAATCCAAATCGAGAGAATACTTTTCCATCACCTCCTTTATACAACTGAATATTTGTATAATTGATAGAAGGGAATTCACGGTTATAAATGCTTACAGTTTGCTGTCCTGTAACACCCGGATTCTGAACGACAACCCATTGCGTACGAGGCATATGACCAAAGTCCTGAGCTACTCCATACAATTGAGTCGTTTCTTCAGCCTCATAATCTGTTTGATCACCGCAGAATTGAGCTACATAATACTTGCCATTGTCAAACTTTTTAGCAGCTAAATTGCTTGACAAATTGAAGAAGTAAACGCCTGAAGGCAATGTAGTCAATTCGTATTGAGAAGCTGCGTTGATCGAGATACGAGTATTGATAGTAGAAATAGGATCAGCACCAGCTTTATATTCAGAGCTACCTACGGTCACTTCACGGTGATTATCTGCTAAAACGGCAATCTTCACTAAGTTCAACTCACTACCATTATGACTTGCATCTATAGCCTGATAATCGCCAGCATTAGTACCTTCAGCAGCTCCCCATGCTTTCCACAATCCTAAATCATTAGGATTAGAAATCGGAGTCATATCTTCCCAATTCTCTACATTATTTGGCTTTTTAGCAAAACCTGCTGTACGAATAACAATTGAGTCAGCTGATGGGAACCAAGTGAACTGGAAATTATAACGGCCATTCAAATCCTGACGAGTTGCATTGAATACACTTGCATTCGGCATTGTATCTTCAAACTTCTTTTGTTCAAATGCCAAATGGGTATTACCGGCAGCACTGGTCAAGAAGCTTGTACCAACTTTCAAATAAACAGGCTCTTCACTTGTATCATCGCTGTTAGCTTGCAAAGAAACCCAACCTGTTGCTGTTGCATTGGCCATCCATGTTGCAGGAGTTGTATCGGCATTCAATGCAGTCTTTGCAGTAGCGGTGGCAGTTGTTGCAGTCGTGATAGTGCTTGTTAATGTAGCTTCTGTAGCCCACGGAGAAGCAGCAGTTCCTGTAATAGCTAAATTCAATACTGCATATTGAGATGCGGTTCCCCAAATATCACCATATGCAGAAACTGTATTGCTAACAAAAGTAACATAAGCCTTCTTCAAAGCCTGATAAATAGGATCATTTACATCAAAACCAGGAATTGATGTTACAGTATAGTCATCCAATGATTTTAAGAACTCATCCTTAGTTTCTGAGAATGCTGTATTTTCACTTGCTGCAACATTTACATGGAACTCATTCAAGGCCCAAATAGCTTTTTCGTATGCACTTTGATTCGCAGTATAAGTAGCACCTGTTCCTAATGCAGCTTGTACAGCCTTCAATGCAGCTTCGCGTTGAGCAGCGAGAACATAAGTAATATACGTTTGTGCATAGTTACTCATGTCTGTCTCATTTGTACTTGGAGTAGTTGCAACAACACCTACACTCCAACCACCAGTTGAATTGATATACCCATAGTTAGCAGGGAAACCAACAGCCGGAACAGCCTTATAAGCCTGCTTAGTAAACAAGTTAACTGCTTCTGGATCTCCGCCTTCTACATCCTTGTCGAATGTCAGTTTCAATTTGCCATCTGCATCGCCTTTCCAAAGCATAGAGTTCAAATCATCTACACCTAAAACAACTGCAGCAGGGTCAGCCGGAATAACTTTCAACAAGCTACCTGAGGGCAGGTTATTAAAATCTTTAGCTGCATATTTAACAGCACTAACATACCCCTGAGAGTAAGAAGATTCTGTGCTTAAAACAACTACAGAATCACGAGCAGCACCGAACGAAGAGGTTAATTGAGTCCATTCACCTGTAAAACCACCTGTCAAATCCGGAGCAGAAACCCATTTCCATACATTCACGTTACCGCCGACGGTTACATTATCAGTTGCATCGGCAACATTTGCTCCCGCAGCCAATTTGATGGCATCGTCAGAATTAACAGCCAAATACAAATTGGTAGCATAGTTTACGAATGAATAAGAATAGCCAGCCTCTTCGTTACCAGAAGGAATAATTCCCCACAAAGTAAAACGTAGATCGGTAGTATTCTGAGCTACCATCTTCAGTTCGTAATTACCAGAAGCATTAGGAACCATAGCCAGTACCTGATTATTACCATTACTCAATTGGTAATAATTTGTACTTGTTACTTTTTCTGCCGGTGTCGGATTTGCCGTATATTTAGCATACGACTGTGCAGAAGCCGTTCCTACAGCACTCGCGAGCAGGAAGCCCGCGCAAAGCGTAAGTACTTTTTTGTTCATAAAACGTAATAATTAAATTGTTAATAAATAATTGATTAAAAGTGTCCAACAATCTAATTTTACAAAGTTTCCTAAACAACTTCCCTACGCCATGAACAAGCATAAAAAAAGCGCGGGCTCCGTTGTCTATTATTTTATCTGAGGCTCTGGAAAAACCGACGTACCAATAATAGAACAACAGCCCGCGCCTGTACGGTATGAAACAATCCTCCTGTCAAAACACAAGAGAACCTAACAAGTACGTACTAAGCGCAAGCATTTACTGTCCATTACTCCGGTACTTAAAAATTTTCCAGATTTTCAGATAAGGAATAATCTTCGTAAAATGCTTACAATATGTAATAAAGATTCCCAGATGCGGAACGCTATCCGCTGCGGAATCACTGCAAAGGTAAGGAGGAAAAATGAATATGCAAGAAAAAAGAGATAATTTTTTCCAAATATAGGGGTTTTCTATACGAAAGGGGTAGGTTTGGAGGTCGAAACCTATATATTTTTAAACACAAAGGACAACAAGAACGCACAAAGGCACAAAAACACAGAAATATTATACTAAAGACTGTGTCTTTGCGCCTTTGCACCCCAGAATTACTCTATTCCGTTTCCTCTTACTGCATCTTTTCACAGGTTGACCATACGTTGAATCGGAACGATAGCCCGTTCCCGAATTTCCTGAGGAACATGCACTTCATATTGTTCTTTTTCGAGAGCTTCCAAAAGATTCTCCAACGTAATCTTCTTCATCTCCGTACAAATCAAGTCGGAATGAATCGGTATAAACTCTTTCTCCGGATTATCTTTCCGCAACTGATGCAACGTTCCAAGCTCCGTAGCGATAACAAATTGCTTCTTCGGCGATTCCTTGGCATGTTTGAGAATACCGGCAGTGGAATACATAAAAGTACGCGGATGATTCAGCACCCGCTCATCATGCGAGCAACTCGCCTCCGGATGAATCAGGACATCCGCCTCCGGATATTGTTCCAAAGCATGCAACACCATTTCCGCATCAATAGGCTGGTGTACACAACAACAAGCATTCCATACCTCCATATCCCGAGCGGTTGTCCGTCGGATATATTGCCCCAGATTGCGATCCGGTCCAAACAGCACTTTCTTTCCAACCGGAAGATTACGCACTACCTTCAGGGCGTTCGACGAAGTACAGCAATAATCGGTATAGGCTTTGACCTCGGCGGTCGTATTGACATAGCTGACCACCAGTCCATCCGGATTCTGTTGTTTCCATTCCGCCAAATCCTTTCCACAGACTCCCTCTGCCAATGAACAACCTGCATCCGGAACCGGTATCAATACCTTCTTCTGCGGAGAAATGATAGATGCCGTTTCTGCCATAAAATGCACGCCACAGAACACGATAATGTCAGCCGAAGTCTTGCCCGCTTCTTGCGACAAGCCTAATGAATCGCCTAAATAGTCAGCCACATCCTGCACTTCCGGCCGTGTATAATAATGCGCCAAAATGACGGCATTCTTCTCTTGCTTTAATTGACGAATACGGTTAATGATTTCTTCCTGCGTTTTCATCTTCTTATTCCTGAACGATGTTCATGCTGATGTCCATAGCCTTCACGGAATGCGTCAATGCTCCAACACTGATATAATCCACACCCGTTGCCGCAACACTCTTCATGCGCGGAATATCCATATTGCCTGAAGCTTCAGTCTTGGCCCGACCGGCAATCAACTTAACTGCCTCGGTCATTGCCTCGTTACTCATATTGTCAAACATGATGATATCTGCTCCACAGTCAATTGCCTGTTGCACCTCAGCCAGATTAGTCGTTTCAACTTCCAGTTTGATACTTAACGGCAGGTTCTTGCGTGCAGCCTTTACGGCATTCGGAATGCCTCCGGCAATCTTTATATGATTATCCTTCAACATAATCATATCATACAGCCCCATGCGGTGATTCATGCCTCCGCCATCATGTACGGCCATCTTATCCAGCACACGCATTCCCGGAGCCGTTTTACGCGTATCCAGCAATTGGGTATGCGTACCCTCCAGTTCTTTGACGAATGCAGCGGTTGCCGTCGCAATACCAGACATACGCTGCAAGATATTCAAAGACAAACGCTCGCCTAACAAAAGCGTACGGTAACTACATCCTATCCGCAAAATGATATCGCCTTTTTTCACGGCAGTTCCATCTTCCACCAACGGTTCCCAACGGATATCTTTTTCAAAACGCTCATAAACCCGCTTAATGACTTTCAGTCCGGAGATAACGCCATCTGCTTTAGCCTTCATCTCGGCTACAGCCTGAGAATGCACCGGAATAATTGCCTCCGTAGAAATATCCCCCGTAGAAATATCCTCTTCTATAGCCAAATCCAATAGCCGCTCGATAAGTGAATCGTAATTCATACTCTATATAATATTGTATTGTTAGTTGTTTATATCCATTTCATACTTGCCATGATTCTCAACCGGAATAGTTCGAAGCTCTTTTCCTTTCTGTTGAATGACATGGCAAAGGTAAGAATCATCCGCTTCCGGATAATCTGCACGGAAATGCCCACCACGGCTTTCCTTCCGGAACAAAGCAGAACGCATGATCAACCGCGCCACCGTTAGCAGATTGTCTGCCGCCTGCGAATAATACTCATGCTCCTCTGTCAGCTTCAGGTTTTTCAAGGCATCCAACTTTTTCAAGCCTTCTTGCAATCCTTCTTCTGTACGGATAATGCCTGCATGACGCATCATTATGTCGGCAACCTGTTCCTTCAACGCCACATACGCCTCCTCGTTTGCCGGATTCAACTGATAACACGGTGTTATGTCCGGAATAGCGTCAGTCCGACGGTTTTTCAACGAATCTTCAACCGCGCGTTTTCCAAAGACCAAACATTCAATCAGCGAATTGGACGCCAAACGGTTCGCTCCCATAATACCGGATGATGCCAACTCACCGCAAACATACAGGTGAGGAATATTTGTCCGCCCTGAAAGATCAGTCTTAACCCCTCCTACCGTATAATGGGCCGCCGGTGCGACTGGGATTTTGTCGGTCATGTCAATACCCAATTCTTTGCACTTCTCAAAAATATTCGGAAAACGTTTTTTAATCATCTCTGGTGGAAGATGTTTCAAAGAAAGATATACATACTCCTGATGGTGTTCTTGCATCTGCTGATAAATACATTGTGCTACGACATCACGCGGAGCCAATTCTGCCAATTCATGTTTTCCCAGCATAAACCGTTCTCCCTGCTGGTTATAAAGGCGCGCACCTTCACCCCGTACCGCCTCACTCACCAAATAGGCTTCGCCGGTCGACGTGTACATCGCCGTAGGATGGAACTGGATAAACTCCATATCCTCAATCAGGCATCCCCCACGATATGCCAAAGCCAATCCGTCGCCTATGGTAGTATGCGGATTGGTCGTCCGCTTATAAATGGCAGCTGTTCCCCCCGCAGTCAAGAATACATTATGCGCCGTAAAAATTTCCTCTTTATTTTTATTGAAATCCCAAGCCCGGACTCCATAACATCCCTGCTCATCGCACAACAAATCAACTACAGCATGATTATCAAACACAGTAATGGCCGGGCATTTTTCCACTTCACTTATCATAAAGTCGGTCACCATCTTGCCTGTGGCATCGCCTCCGGCATGAAGGATCCGCTTATGATGATGCCCGCCTTCCAATCCCAAAGCGATTTCACCATTCTCAGTATCAAAACGCATTCCGTCTTGAATCAGTTCATGAATTCGTTCCGGACCTTCATTTACCAGCACTTCCACCGCCGGATAGTCGCACAAGCCCCGTCCGGCCGTAATCGTATCTTGAAAATGAAACAAGGGTTCATCACCTTCTGCCGTTACGGCAGCAATCCCCCCCTGAGCGAAATATGAATTACTTTCACGTATGTTGGACTTTGTAAGCAAAGCTACACTTCCATACTTGGAAGCCAAATAGGCAGCATAAAGTCCTGCTAAACCGCTTCCCACAAGGATATAATCGTAAGTGTACATCTTTATTTATGTTAATGGCGCAAAAGTACAAAGATTGTTCTTTTTAGGCAAGAGAAAAAAGGGTTATTCCCCCAACACAACTTAATTTTCCACCTAATTTTCCAGCTTCTTATTCCGGAATAATCAATGAACCGGAGAATAAAAGGCGTCTTCGATATGTTCCCGGATATAATATCCTTTCCCATCTTTCAGCAGCGTAACAATATCAAAACGAACCGGCAAATCTATATTGAAATAACGCACATATGCATCTGCCGCTGCTACAATCCGGCGAATTTTCTTAGTATCCACCGCCTCTTCCGGCTCCAACAAATAATTTTTGGAGCGTGTCTTCACCTCAACGATTACCAGCTCCTCCCCCAATTGTGCTACAATATCCAATTCATAATGATGAAAATGCCAATTTGTATGTAGAATCCGGTATCCCTTTCTTTCCAAAAACAAACGCGCCTCAGACTCTCCATTTTTCCCTATATCGTTACGTTTTTCCATATTTTTCTATTTCTTTGCCCAAATATACGAAGAATATTCTTTTATATTTCTTTTTGAGCTTGTACATTTGCATTATGAAACGGACAAGGAAAAACTCTATTGCACAACCTAATCTCCCGCGTGTTCACAAAATAGCTTTTATGCTGAATGATGAGGAGCATAAAACCGTGCAACGATATTTGGCGAAATACAAAATCGTTAATAAATCTCGCTGGTATCGGGAGACTATTCTTATGCACATCATGCGCACTTTGGAGGAAGACTATCCAACTTTGTTTAATGAAAACGAAATGAGAAGATGATCAATCCATACGATGATACCTATTTCATGAAGCAAGCTTTAAATGAAGCGCAGGCGGCAGCGGAAGAAGGAGAAGTGCCTGTAGGCGCCGTTGTGGTTTGTCAAAACCGTATCATAGCCCGTGCACATAACCAGACTGAACGGCTGAACGATGTAACCGCCCACGCCGAAATGTTAGCCATCACAGCGGCCACACAAGCATTAGGTTCCAAATACTTGACTGATTGCACACTCTATGTAACGGTAGAGCCTTGTATAATGTGTGCCGGAGCAATCGGATGGGCCCAAATAACCAACATTGTTTATGGAGCTTACGACGAAAAACGCGGTTATTCCCGTTTCGCGCCACAAGCCTTTCACCCTAAAGCCCATGTGCGTGCTGGTATTATGGAAAAAGAATGTGCAGCTTTAATGCAGCATTTTTTTCGTAAACGCAGAGGATAAACGGCAATTGGCTCTTACTCTTTCACCTCTTCATAATCCACATATTCACCTTCGTCATGCCCATATACCTTTTTATGGCGGCGATATCGAGGCTCTTCATATACTTCCTCCGCATAAGATTGGGAATCGCCGGACGACTGAGTATTATAAGAACGTCTATTATGTGCATTCGATTTAGTTTGATTATTCCGATAAGTTTGCTGCTGCTTGCCTCCACCGGTAAAGGCGCGCTTAACACCTCTAAACAATGAAAAGCCCATCAGTCCAAGCAATATCAGAAAAACAAAAAAGAAAAAAAACAGGAATTTAATCAATATCATCTTACAAACGCATTTTTATACTTTACCATTCGTTTTTATTAAACAAAAGAATAAGCCGGTTGGTTTCAACCTTTTCTGTTAAAAAGGGATAATAGGATATAGAGCAAAATCGTAGCCGCAACTCCCGGAATCTTAAAAAGCAAGACAAACACCAATCCGCATCCTCCCAATACGTACCGTAATTCATTACCTTTCCACGACAAGTTCTTGACCTTCATGGAAAACATCGGCAGTTCTGAAACCAACAAATAGGAAGTAACAACCGCCAACAAAATACCTCCATAAAGGAGTGTAGACGCATGTATTGCCACATAAGGTTGCAACGTACAAGCCAACGAACCCCATAATAAAGCATGAGCCGGAACCGGCATTCCAATAAAAGACGTCGTTTGCCGTTCATCTATATTAAACTTAGCCAAACGCAAAGCGGAAAACACCGGTATGACAAATGCCAAATAAGGCAGCCAGGCACACACTCCGCTTAATCCGATAACCGCAACCGCTGCTTTCAAAAGCATGAATAAAGCCATCCCCGGAGCGACCCCGAAGCTGACAATATCAGACAAAGAATCCAGTTCCTTGCCTAAAGGAGAGTAAGCCTTCAGGATACGAGCCGCCAGCCCATCCGTAAAATCGAAAACAGAAGCCGCGATAATCCACAGAATCGTTCCCTGCAAGTCTCCATTCAGTGCAGCAACAATAGCCATGCATCCTGATATCAGGTTCAAACAGGTAATTGTATTCGGTATATATTTCAAAACATTCATCTTTCAGCTAATTAATTTTATAAACGAGCGATCGGAGTTTGATTTCCCGTCACTTTCTGATCCATTTCCACCAGCACCTCCGTACCCACAGGCAAGAAAACATCCACACGCGAACCAAACTTAATGAATCCCATTTGTTCGTCTACATGGCATTTATCTCCCACTTTAGCATAAGTAACAATTCGGCGAGCCAATGCTCCGGCTATCTGTCTTGCCATAACCTCCACACCTCCACGGGTAGTAATAATAATGGTAGAACGTTCGTTCTCGGTACTGCTCTTAGGCAAATAGGCAGCCATAAAACGCCCATTCTGATGAGACACATGCTTTACCGTTCCATTAACCGGAAACCAATTGGCGTGAACATTGAATATGGACATAAAAATAGATATCTGCAGACAGGGACGATGCAATATTTCATTTTCCATAACCTCTTCGATAGCGACAATCGTGCCATCGGCTGGAGCAATCACCAATCCTTCCGAATCAAAAGGAAAACGCCGTGCGGGACTTCGGAAAAAGTTCAATACCAACAAGAAGAACAAAGACGTGAAAAAGCTCACCGCATAGAAAAGCCCCCCCTTCCCTACGGTATGATATAGCGTCACATTTACAATAAAGAATATTGTAAACAATGATAACAACAAGCCTGTTCCTTCTTTATGTACTTTCATTTTTATGCCGGATGATTGGTATTTGTTCGCAAAAATATTCATTTTTATGTAATAACGCAAATTTTGTAATTCTCAATTGCTTATTACACTCCTTTCCACGCATTCAATCCTGCCTAAAGTTACATACCAAAGATACCCGGAAACACAAGAATACCCCATTTCTTGAACCAGATGAACATAACTCCGCACCTGCGAATGATAATTCCGGTTCTCTTTTTCTCCGAATTTATAATCTAAAATCACGACCTCATTTTCATAAATCATAACCCGATCCGGACGTTTGGACAGACCTTTTCCGAAAAGAATATCTACTTCATTCAATATCCGGGCCTTTCCGTCATACCAATGCTGCACCTCCGGATTATCTAAATAATCTTGTATCTGCCGCACTAATTGCTCTTCCTCTGCCCGATTGATAATCCCCTGTATCCGATACTGACTCACGGCTGATGGCACATCTCCAGGAATCCTTACCCTACTCAGCACTTCGTGCATCAACATCCCATATTTCCGTTGTTCATTATCAAAGAAATACCCCTTTCCCCGTAAACGCAAATGCAAACGATTCCCCGGAGAAATAGAACAGAGCTTATCCACCGCAAGCTCTACCGGCCGCGAAAATTCTTCCTTATATTGCGGAACCCAATAATCACCGGATTCAAAACGATTCTCATCCAAATGAAAAGATGCCGACAACGGAGTAAACCGTCCACCATCAGCATCCGTATCTACAGGTTGCTGTACTCCACACCACAACAAATCAGCTATACTTCCTATTTTCTCTATTGAACCATCTTCTTTCGCCTTTTTCGGTCGCGGAGCCAATACGATTAACTCCTCTTTCGCGCGAGTCAGAGCCACATACAACGTATTCAAATTATCAATAAACGCATGCAATTTCTCGTTGAAATAGTCTTTAGCAAAAATACTTTTCCCCAAATTTGCCCCATAACGCACCGGCACTAAATGCAATTGATTGAACGGCTTTTGTTCCGGATGGCACCACAATATCACCTGTTTCATAGGCTTATGGTCGATTTCCCAATCACAGAAAGGCAAAATCACAGCCCGGAATCCAAGCCCTTTCGACTTGTGTACGGTCAAAATACGGATAGCATTTTGTCCATCCGGTATAGCAATCGTCTTACGAGAACCACTTTCTTCCCACCACTCCAAGAAACTGCCCAAATCGGCACTTTCTTTTTGAGCAAATTCCGAGATCATATCTAAAAACGCCTGAACAAAAGCCAACTCTTTTTCCGGGATATAAGAAACAAATAAACGAAACAATCCTTCTACCATTTCATAAATCGGCAATGTAGCCAATTTTCGCAATTCTATTTTCTCTTCTCGGGAAAAATCCTCCCGGCTCCATTGTCGGGATAAGACCCGATAAGAAAAGAGGGCTAATTGCATACAGGTCTGATTCTCCGGATTCTTCAAATACCGCATTAACGCTATAAGAAAACGCACAGCAGAAGAGCTATTGACATATAAAGCCTCATCCGAGATAATTTCATAATTGAATCCATCATTCGGATGTTCCTCTCTATACGACAATAAATAGCGAGCTACCGTAGCTCCTTCCAAATTGGTTCGGACCAAAATTGCTATATCTTTCAATGAATATCCGTTCGCTTGCAACTTCTGAAGGATTGCTGGAATCCGAGAAAGTGATTCTGTTCGCCAATCCGTTTCTTCTTCTTGAGCAATAAATTCTACCAACACATGACCCGCTTTATCCTGAAACGGTTTCGGGACACGTTGAAAGGCTTTGGCATAAGCCAATGCGATACGCGAAACAAACATCCGGCGTTCCGTCTCATTTAAAGAAGACTCTTCCAACGAAGCGTTATACAACTCTTGAAGCAGATAAGGCGCGATAGAAAACAGAGCATTGTTGAACTCCACGATATTACGGCAACTTCGCCAATTATCTTTCAAGGTTTCCTCGTTCACCTCCTCCGGAGGGAAATCTTGTTGTACCTGTTCATCCAATAATTTCCAATCCGAATTTCGAAAACGATAAATACTTTGCTTTACATCCCCCACTATAAGATTCGGTCTGTTGTGCGCAAGGCTCTCTTCTATCAACGGACGGAAATTACTCCATTGCATAGCACTCGTATCCTGAAATTCGTCTATCATAAAATGATCAATCCGCGTTCCGGTCTTCTCATAAATAAAAGGTGCGTCACTTCCTCCGATTACTTTATGGAGCAACTCCGTTGTATCGGCTATAAGCATCACATTTTTCTCTTCCCGATAGGCCGAAATTTCCCGGGATATATCCGTCAATATGCCTAATGTATAATAATAACGCACAATCTCCTTGGCCGTATAATAAGCTATCAGATTGTCAAACCGGGCGATAATTCTTTTGACACAATCATTCAATCCGTTATCGAAAGCCGTTCCAATAATGGCTTGTATAGATGCATCACACTTCTTGGCATACCATTTCTCCACATTATCCGCCAATGAACGGAATGTAGCGGTCGGTTCTTTCATCTCACCCGTTGCCCAACGCTGGAAAAGCATCAGGGGAGAACGGTTACCTTGAATGAAATCCGAAGGTTTCAGGCCGAATTCATGCATAACAGACAAACCCTTTTCACCTATCTCCTTAACCTCTTTTTCTACCGAACGGATAATACCGTACAAAGCCTCTTTGTAATTCTCCAAGGCGTGCTTATCCTGTATATCTTCTGCTACTTTTTCGCTGAATTGTTTATAACTCTCTTTAAACAATTCACGTCCCAGCATCTTAATATCCCGACGCAGATTCCATTCACCTCCATCCTCAATTTTGTCTTCTGCAAAACGTAACAACCAGCCAAGCAACTCCTTATTATCGGACTTATCCAGGTCTGTTAATAACCGGTCAACCGCCTCGGTTAATACCAATTCCTGGTCCATCTCTATACCATAACCACCTTGCAATCCGATTTCCCGCGTAAATGCCCGCATAGTTTGCTGAAAAAAGCGATCTATCGTACTAATATTAAACGCCGAATAATCATGCAAGATAGCAATCATAATTCGTTTCGCCTGCTTTCTTACCTGTTCCTCCGTCAACCCATAATGAGTCATCAATAATGACATATAATCAGACTTCTTATCGGAAGCTAAGTTAAACAACTCCTCCACGATACGTCCTTTCATCTCGTCTGTTGCCTTATTCGTAAAGGTTACCGCCAAGATCCGCCGATAGGCATTAGTCTGACTATACAACAAAAGCAGGTATTCCCCTGTCAGACGATGTGTTTTTCCAGCTCCAGCCGAAGCACGATAAATAGAAAGCATAAGCAATCGATCTTAATGGTTATGAAATCCGACGTTAATTTATCACCTTAATTTGACAAAAGCCCTCTTGCCTCAAGATTTCCGATACTCTCTGACGAAAATCTCCTTGAACGATTATTTCACCATCCTTGGCTGACCCGCCCACGCCACATTTGACTTTGAGCAACTTTCCAAGGGCTGACAAATCCTCTGAAGTACCGACAAACCCGGTAATCAAAGTCACTATTTTCCCACCTCGGTTCCGCTTATCCAAAGAAACGCGAAGACGCTGCTTTTCATTCGGGAGCGTCTCAGGCTCTTTCTCTTCATCCGTTTCATAATGGAAATCGGGATTCGTCGAATACATTACCCCCAACCGGCTTTTCCAATCATTATTCTTCATAAACCATCTGCTTTTTTCTACCTGTTATTTCTTCAACCATTTCTTTCCCCAATAATGTACCGGATACCATGCGGCTAAGAATCCGATAGATAGGACCGTAATAAAAACCGCCAGGACATCGCCCCAAAGCACATGTACCGGATAAGCATCTATGATGAAAGCC
The DNA here is from genome assembly GCA_900547435.1 of uncultured Parabacteroides sp. Classification (GTDB taxonomy): domain Bacteria; phylum Bacteroidota; class Bacteroidia; order Bacteroidales; family Tannerellaceae; genus Parabacteroides. The sequence goes on along the minus strand of URGO01000008.1, from coordinate 24,505 downwards.
CCGGAGGTCTCACCCAATTGGATTAAACCATACTCCTGCTGTAAAAGACAAAGCACCAACCCGGCAATAATACCCAGAAGAGCACCGAATCCGGAAATCATCCATCCTTCGAATAGAAATATCAGACGTATTTGCCGGTCATTAGCCCCCATATTGCGCAAGGTCTGTACATCCTCTTTTTTCTCAATCATGAGCATGGATAAAGAACCTACAATATTAAATAAAGCTATAGACAAAACAAAACAAAGAATAAGGAATGTTACCCACTTCTCGACCTGCATCATTTTAAAAGAGGCCTCTTGTTGTTCGAAGCGGTTTTGCACACGGTACTTATCACCTATCATCTCTTGAATCTGCTTCTCCACCTTAGGAAGAGACACCCCTTCTTTCAATTTCAATTCCAAAGCAGACACCTCCTTGTCATAATGCAATAACGAACGCGCCAAAGACAAGGGGATAATCATATAATAATCGTCATAAACCTGCTGGTTTATCCGAAACACGGCCGTAATAAACGTATATCCCGGATTGAATGATGCAGCGGGATTCGCCATATTAACCTTCTGATCCCGTTTAGGGACATATATTTCTATAGGAGAAACAAAACCGGCATTGATTCCAAGATGCGAAGCCAGGCCAATGCCCAAAGTGGCATAATTGGCCACCTCATCCGATAACCTAAAGGTCCCATCTATCAAAACCGAATCCAAGGTGACCAATCGGGAGAAATTCTCATCCACACCCTTTATTACCCCAATATCCTGTCGATCCCGATACTTAATCAGCGCATTATCTTGCAGGACTTCGCTCACAATCTCAATCTCCGGCAAGCTCTTTATATTTTGCAGGCATTCCTCATTCGGATCGAACACCTTGCCATACCGGGAGGTTATCTTCAGTTCCGGGTCAAAATGACTAAACAGAGAAGACACCAAATCATTGAACCCGTTATACACCGAGAGTGCACAGACCAAAGCAATAGTAGCAATCAGCACCCCACAAACCGATATTAGCGAGATAATATTGATGGCATTGTGCGATTTCTTGGAAAACAGATACCGGCGAGCTATGTAAAACGGGAAATTCAACGTGCTATTTTTTCAACAAATTGTCGATATGTTCAATATAATCCAATGAATCATCAATAAAAAATGACAATTCCGGTATTTTGCGCAATTGCAAGTGCACACGCTGGCCCAAATCGAAACGAATCGCCTTGGTATTCGCCCGAATAGCCGAGAGCAATTCTTCCGCCCGATTAGAAGGGAAGATACTCAAATAAGCTTTTGCCACGCTCAGATCCGAACTGACACGCACCACACTTACCGAAATCAGTACGCCCGGCATTGCCTTCGTCTGCTTCAAGAATATATCGCTCAACTCCTTCTGAAGCAAACGACCTATTTTGTTTAGTCTTGTACTTTCCATACTATCTTGTTTATTTTAGGGTAGTTGGTAGTTAGGAGCTAGTAGTTAGTAGAATATAAGATTACCCAAATCCCTAACTACTAACTACTAACTACCAACTACTAACTACAACTTATTCTTTCTTCAAAATCATCGTCAATCCATCGCGAAGGGGGAGGATGACCTTCTCCACCCGTTCATCCGACTTTATTTTATCGTTAAACGCTAAAATACCTAAGGTCTGTTTATCGGCTGATGGGATATGCTCTTCCGTCACTTTTCCATCCCACAAGGTATTGTCCGCTAAAATCAATCCTCCGGGACGCACCATCGGAAAGACCAAATCGTAATAAGCAGAATACAATCGCTTGTTCGCATCAATAAACACCAAATCGAATGTCTCGTTTAACGTAGGAATAATCTCCATCGCATCCCCGAAATGAACCCGAATCTTATCTTTATGAGGCGATTGAGTGAGGTATTTCTGAATAAAATCCTCCATCTCATCGTTTATCTCGATGGTATGAATCAACGAACCTTCGTCCATTCCCTCCGCCATACACAACGTGGCATAAGCGGTATAAGTTCCTATCTCAAGGACACGTTTCGGACGAAGCATCCGGCAAAACATCTTCAAGATACGACCTTGCAAATGACCGGACAACATCCTCGGGCGAAGCAGATTCACATTTGCGTCCCGGTTCAGTGCCGCCAACAAAGTCCCCTCATCATCCGAATGAGCCAAGATATAATCGTTGATATCCATCTTTTTAGTTTTTGAGTTTATAAGTTTTTGAGTTTATAAGTTTTTTGTCATACTTTGTCGGAAGCCCTAAAAAACCATAAACTAAAAACCTACAATAATAGACTTATTCCTCGTTAAATGTCGGCAAAACATAATTTTTGCTTGAATCCAGCACCTTCCCGACATTATTGATTTCCAAGAAAGTCGTTCCGCCACCTTCTCCAAAGCTTCCGCTCAAATAAGCCACCATATCATCACGGGTGATTCGACCGCTATTAATCAGCTGCGTCAAAGCATCGTAGAAATAAGCCCGACGACTATCATTCCAAGGCTGGTAAACCGCCCACACACCATACGACAACGAAAGCATTCGCATAACCCGTTCGTTATAACAAATCGAGAAAACCGTAGAAGTCCCACGGAATGCCGCCAAATAACGGGCTGTCCGTCCGGTATAACTATCCGTAATAATCGCCTTGACATGCAACTTGGACGAAGATTTTACCGCCTGCTTAGCCAAGAATGAGGTAACATCCAAATCATTTCCCTCAATAGGCACACGGATATCATTTGCTGCCAACTTGGTCTTCTCAGCTTCACGTGCCACCTTCGTCATAGTCTGTACCGCCTCTACCGGATATTTTCCATAAGCCGTTTCGCCACTCAACATCAAGGCATCCGTACGATAATAAATAGCATTAGCGATATCGGTCACCTCCGCACGTGTAGGACGCGGGTTGTTTATCATCGAATGCAACATCTGCGTCGCCACGATAACCGGCTTCTTGACCTCCACGCACTTACGTATCAAAACACGCTGGATTCCCGGAATCTTTTCCGCCGGCACCTCGATACCCAAGTCCCCACGGGCAATCATGATGCCATACGCCGCTTCCAGAATCTCGTCTATATTGTCTACGCCCTCCTGATTTTCAATCTTGGCGATAATCTTAATCGGACTATTGTATTCGTCCAATATCCGCTGGATATCCAAAACATCCTGCTTAGAACGGACAAACGAGTGAGCGATAAAATCGAGGTCATGCTCGATAGCCCACAAAATATTCTTACGGTCTTTCTCGGTCAATGAAGGCAAATTGATACGTACGCCCGGAACATTCACGCTCTTGCGGCTTCCCAAGGTCGCCTCATTTTGCGCCTCACAAACCAAACAATTTTCCTGTTTTTCAATAACACGAAGCTCCAAATCGCCGTCATCAATCAGGATATCGCTTCCGACCGACAAATCGTGTACGAAACGCGTATAAGACACATAGATATGCTCATGGCTCGTTTCCTGTGTCGGATCTCCGGAAATATTCACAATATCGCCTGCCTTGAACGGGATAGGCTCTTGGTTTACCGTCGCCGTTGTCCGAACCTCCGGACCCTTCGTATCCATCAGAATACCGATACGATTGGAAACGGCACGAACATTATCAACAATACGGGTTAGTCCTTCTGCTCCTAAATGGGCTGTATTCAAACGTACGACGTTCATCCCCGCCTCATACAAAGACTTGATGAAATCCACCTCGCAACGTTTATCTGAAACCGTAGCAACAATTTTGGTATGCTTTAACATATAACTTAATGAATTGATTAACGACAATTGCCCGAAAACAACTATCCATCTATTTTAAAACAATCTTTTACCTTCACGAAATGATTCTTTACTTCACCTTATTATTATAAGGAATACTTTTCCTTCAGGCATCCGCCAAGAACGACTCTAATGCCAAACGGTATGAATCAAGGCCGAAACCAATAATAACCCCTTTGCACCCCGCCGATATCATAGACACATGGCGGAACGGCTCGCGGGCATGAACATTCGAGATATGCACCTCGACCACCGGAGTGGTTACCGCCTTTATCGCGTCAAGCAGAGCGATGGAAGTATGCGTATAGGCCCCTGCATTCAGGATAATGCCGTCATATTCAAAGCCCGTCTCGTGGATTTTATTGATCAGTTCCCCTTCAATATTGCTTTGATAATAAGCAATCGCACATTGCGGGTATCTTTTTTGCAACACATTCAGGTAATCTTCAAACGACGCATTCCCATAAATGGTAGGCTCACGTTTGCCCAGCAGGTTCAAGTTCGGACCATTAATGATTAATATCTTCTTCATTTGCGTTGATATTTGTTACCTTTGCAGTAAAGAAGCAAAGATTTTACCGGGCAAAGGTAATATATTTATTCAACTATACCAAATTAGGGAAAAAATGACACAAGATACTGAAGAAATATTCACCCGTTATAAGACTTATTTAAAGTTGGAACGTTCCTTTTCGGCCAATACCCTCGATGCTTACCAAAGGGATTTGGAGAAATTGACGCTTTATGCCGAGCAAAACCATCTGGACATACGAAAGCTCACCTACGAAGACTTGCAATATTTCATAGCCGGTCTTCATGACCAGAAGATTCAGGCCCGATCGGTGGCACGCATCCTTTCCGGCGTGAAATCATTCTATCGTTTCCTTTTGCTGGACGGATATATCGAAAGCGACCCAAGCGAACTGGTGGAGGTACCTAAAATCGGCTTGAAACTTCCGGATGTTTTGTCTGTAAACGAAATAGATAGAATCCTTGCCACGATTGATGTATCGACCACCGAAGGACAACGAAACCGCGCCATGCTGGAAGTACTTTATAGTTGTGGCCTGCGTGTGTCCGAGCTTATCTCCCTACACATCTCGGACATCTATCCGGATGAAGAATTTATCCGTGTGGAAGGAAAAGGTTCGAAACAACGCCTGGTACCGATATCGCAAACCGCCCTTCGGGAAATCAAGAACTATGTTTACCTCCGGGGATTCATGACTCCGAAAAAGGGAGCGGAAGACATTTTGTTCCTGAACCGGCGTGGCGCTCCGCTCACCCGCGTGATGGTATTCCTCATCATCAAGCAACAAACCGAACTGGCTGGTATCCATAAGAAAGTCAGTCCGCACACTTTCCGCCATTCCTTTGCCACACACCTTTTGGAGGGCGGAGCAAACCTGCGCGCCATCCAAGAGATGCTGGGACACGAGAATATTACTACGACCGAAATCTATACGCATATTGACCGGGAGTTCCTCCGAAAAGAGATTTTGGAGCACCACCCGCGTTATAATCGGAAAAAGTGAATCATCCATCTCAATATATTCGTCCGGGCCACCACCCCTTCGACTTATCTGTTGGAGAAATTTACCGGTTTTATCGAACACAAATAATTTCTCATCCTGCATGCCATGGGTGGAACGAATATAATATTTACCCCCATTAAAAATGGCTCGCGTAATTTCCCCTATCAGATTCTCCTCTGTTGTCTCCAACGGAATTAATTCTATGGTGTCCACAAAAAACGAAAAGGGCAACTCTTTCACCTGATTTTCGTCAAAACGGATTGTTTCCAAATTCCCCTCTTGGATAGGCTTGTCTCTTTTTGTACTACATGAAGAGATGAAACCGATCAGGATAATAATAAATAGATAATTCAGCATTCCTTTCATATCTCATTCCTCCTTTTCATGAATAAGTAGTTCCCAATAACCGCTCTTGTTGCTTCCATGCCGATGGATAATATTGGCATTACGGAGCAAGGCAATGTGTTTTCTGACCATCCTGTCTGAAATCTCCATGCGGTTTCCAATTTCAATGGCAGTAACCTGTGGATTTTTCATAATATGTGCAAGGACATCCCACGTTGTGTCAGAAAACTCCGGATGAAGCAACTTCAATTTATCAGGAACTTTATCAGGAACTTTATCAGGAACATCTGCCATCAACGGTTCCCCTTGATACTTTTTCAGCGCATTAAGGATTTCGTTCAGCATAAAATCAATAAACGGACCACTATCGGCTTTTTTTGTACTTAATTCTATGGCCTCATAATACAATTGCTGGTTGGCATATACCAGATTTTCAATCGGGAGATGCTCGAATACCGGATTGAGACGCCCCAATATAAGGGACTGCCACAATCTCCCCATTCGCCCGTTCCCATCACTGAACGGATGAATGAACTCAAATTCATAGTGAAAAACGCAACTACGGATAAGAAGATGGTCTGGAGCATGTTTCAGCCAACGAAACAAATCCTCCATAAGTTCGGGTACGCGTATGGGCGGAGGAGCAAGGTGAACACATCTGTCTTCTTCAAATACACCGACCCCACTACTGCGGAAACACCCCGGATTATCCACCAAAGCCTCCATCATCACCCCATGTGCTTTCAGAAGGTCTTTTATGTCAAACGGATTTAACGATGCGTACAACTCATAAGTCCGGATGGCGTTCTTGACTTCCTGTATTTCCTTTAGTGGAGCCACCACATGTTTCCCATCCAATATGTCATGAACTTGGTTTTCCGACAGCCTATTTCCCTCTATAGCAAGCGAACTGTGGATTGTCCTGATCTTATTGGCTTTCCGCAGGCGTAATCCATCCGCCTGCTCCATGCGTATGGCGTACCGTTCTATTTGTGCCGATATTTCAGCAACAAGGCTGATTGCCAGGGGGCTTACGGTAAATGGCGGAACGTATCCGGATTTGAACCTATTCATGTCTTCCATGCCAATTATATTGAATTGCAGGGCAAAGATAATGATTTTATTTTGCTTGATAGGCATGATGGAAATTTCAAAACCACCGAGGTGTGAAGCTTAAAAATTACATTTTGTCAAAACGTCAATTTACCCCGTTTATTTTCGCGTTTTTCCGGACCGGGGGACGAGTTTTTCGAAATGATAGCCTTCTCAGAGAGTTCAGATGATAATTTTCCAATATAACAGACTGTATATTATTTCTTTAAATAAGAACATCCCGATTCAAGGAAATCTCCATTTTAGAGGAGCATAAGGCCATTTCGGGCAAGAAAAAGGATTATTTTCGAAGAAATATCCCCCATTTTTCCCGAAATATCGGTTCTTTTTGGGAATTTATGCCGACCTTTTCCGGAAAAGATAGGTATCTTTGCCTCCGTTCCTCCCATCCTTTTATCCGAAAGATAGGCATGAATCGGAGGAAAAGTGGGTACAAATAGGTGGAAACGCCCATATTTTCGGGCTAAATGGAAGGATTTGCATCAAAATGACGTTAGCGAGAATCAGAAAAAGAGGACAAAATGGAAGCGATACTTCCTTTTAGCTTTCCATTTTCAACTTTCCATTTTCAATTTATTTCCTCTTCTCCTTTGAGATATTTCACAAAACATTTACTTTTGCAAGAACAGAATGAGTATAACAAACATGAAATCCTATAAAGTCATTATAAGCGGAGGCGGAACGGGCGGACATATCTTTCCAGCCATATCCATCGCCAATACATTAAAGAAACGTTTTCCCGATATAGACATCCTCTTTGTCGGGGCGGAAGACCGTATGGAAATGAGCAAAGTGCCTGCGGCAGGGTATCCGATAGTGGGCCTGCCGGTCAAAGGTTTTGACCGGGCGCACCTTTTCAAGAACATCGAAGTGGTGCGTTGCTTGTTGAAAAGTTTAAGCCGGGCAAAAAAGACGCTTCGCGACTTCCGGCCGGACATCGCGGTTGGCGTGGGCGGATATGCCAGCGGCCCGACACTTTGGATGGCCTCTTCGCTGGGCATCCCGACCTTGATACAGGAACAAAACTCGTATGCAGGCGTAACCAACAAATTATTAGCCAAGAAAGCCGGACGCATCTGTGTGGCCTACGAAGGCATGGAGAAGTTCTTTCCGAAAGAGAAAATCGTGATTACCGGCAATCCGGTACGTCAGGACCTGGAAGAGGCTTCCGGGAAACGGGAAGAGGCATTGCGTTTCTTTGGTCTCTCACCGGAGAAAAAGACCCTCTTGGTGGTAGGCGGAAGTCTGGGCGCACGCACCATCAACCATAGCATCCAAGGAGACTTGGACAAGTTGTTCGCCTCCGGCATACAGGTTATCTGGCAAACGGGGCGTTATTATCAGGAAGAGGCTTTGACACACTTGAAGGCTTATCGCGGAATGGCTATCTGGTGTTCCGACTTCATCACGCGGATGGATTACGCTTATGCGGCTTCCGATTTGGTGATTTCACGTGCCGGAGCGGGGTCTATATCCGAACTTTGCATCTTGAAGAAACCGGTCATCCTGGTGCCTTCGCCCAACGTGGCGGAAGACCATCAGACCAAGAACGCGATGGCGCTGGTCAATCAAAACGCGGCCCTGATGATAAAAGATAATGAGGCGAAAGAAAAGCTGGTCGATACGGCTCTATCTCTGATACAAGACGATGCACGACTGGTTTCTTTGTCTGAAAACATCCATAAAATGGCTCATTTCCATAGTGCGGAACAAATCGTTGATGAAATTGTTCGGATAATAGAAAGAAAGTAGTAATTTTGGAGATTCCTCAAAAACGTGAATATGGATATACAAAAGATAACATCAGTCTACTTTGTCGGTGCCGGGGGCATCGGGATGAGTGCGTTGATTCGTTATTTCCTGGCGAAAGGGAAACGGGTAGCCGGATATGACAAAACGCCCTCCGAACTGACCGCAGAGCTGATTCAAGAAGGGGCTTCCATCCATTACGAAGATAATACAGAACTGATTCCGGAAGATTGCAAACATCCGGAATCCACCTTGGTCGTTTACACACCGGCCGTACCGGAGACGCATACCGAACTGACCTATTTCCGCCAGGGCGGATTTACCATCATGAAGCGTGCCCGCGTCTTGGGCGAGATAACCCGTTATGCCCGGGGCTTATGTGTTGCCGGGACACACGGGAAGACCACGACATCCTCCATGGCGGCTCACCTCTTGAAGCAATCGCACGTAGATTGCAACGCTTTCTTGGGGGGAATCCTGAAGAATTACCAAAGCAATCTGATGCTATCGGACCAAAGTGACCTGACCGTGATCGAGGCGGATGAGTTCGACCGTTCTTTCCATTGGTTGAATCCCTACATGGCGGTTATTACCGCGGTAGACCCTGACCATCTGGACATTTACGGAACGCCGGAAGCCTATCGGGAGAGCTTCGAACATTTCACTTCGTTGATTCGCCCGGACGGGTGCCTGATTCTGAAGAAAGGGGTGAATCTGCTCCCGCAATTGAAACCGGGCGTGAAACTATATACCTATTCGGCCACCGAGGAGGCTGACTTTTACGCAAAGAATATCCGGATTGGGAACGGAGAGATTTTCTTTGATTTCGTGGCTCCGGATGTATGCATCCCGGATATCCAGTTGGGTGTTCCGGTTAAAGTCAACATAGAAAATGGCGTAGCCGCTATGGCATTAGCCTGGCTGAATGGCGTGACGGAAGAGGAGATAAAGCAGGGCATGAAGAGCTTCGCGGGTCCGGTACGCCGATTCGATTTCCATGTCAAGAAAGAGAATATTGTCCTATTGGACGACTATGCGCACCATCCGGCGGAGCTGAAGGCAAGCATCCTTTCCGTCAAGGAACTGTATAAAGGGAAAAAGATTACAGGCATCTTCCAGCCGCACCTATACACGAGGACCCGGGACTTTGCCGAGGATTTTGCCCAAAGCCTTTCTTTGTTGGACGAGCTTATCTTGCTGGATATCTATCCGGCACGGGAAAAGCCCATTCCGGGTGTTACTTCGCAAATCATCTTCGACAAGGTAACGGTTTCCGACAAGAAGATGATTCGCAAAGAAGAGCTCCTTGCCTTGGCGGAGAAAGAAGCTCCGACATGGGATGTCGTATTGATGCTGGGAGCCGGAGATATAGACCGATTGGTTGAACCTGTTAAACAAATAGTAGAGAAGCTGTGATTCGAGTATTGTCCATCATTATCGCTACGTTGCTTACATGCTATGTCGTAGTAAGTGCCTACTTCTTTCGGGATGTAAAGGAGGATGGCGCGTGCCAAGGCTTGGAGATTATTGTCAGAGATAGCCTTGACAAGCATTTTGTTACCGATGGAGATCTGGTTTATCTGCTCAAGAAGAGCAAACTCTATCCGGTAAAGAAACCGATGAATACCATCAACACGGAAAAGATAGAGACAGAACTGCTAAGTAATGACATGATTTCGCATGTAGAGGTCTATAAAACACCTTCGCGCCTGATAAAGTTGGAAATCGAACAAAAAATGCCTATCTTGCGGGTGAATAGTCCGTCGGGCAATTATTATATAGATAATGTCGGAAGCGTCATGCCGTTAAGCCGCCATTATGTGGCGCATGTCTTAGTTGCCAGCGGTTATGTAGAAAAAGAGTTCGCGAAGAACGAACTCTATAAATTTGCATTATATTTGCAAGATAATGAGTTTTGGAATGACCAGATAGAACAGATTTACGTGGATGCCGATAAAAACATCGAGTTGATCCCCCGCGTAGGTAACCATCGGATTATCTTGGGGTCGTTTGATGATTATCCGGGAAAACTGGAAAAACTAAGACTCTTTTACGAACAAGCTATTCCCAAAGTGGGTTGGGATAAGTATAGTGCTATTAACTTGAAATATAAGAATCAAATCGTTTGTACTAAAAGATAAAATAGAGATATGACATACACAGACTTCATAGCGGTAATCGACTTGGGCACTTCCCATATTGTCGGGATGGTCGGAAGAAAGAATGAGAATGATGTTCTTTCCATCATGGCTTATGATGTAGAAAAATCAGAAGGATGCATTCGTCGGGGATGTGTATATAATGTGGAAGAAACGGCCAACAAGATCAGGCGCATTCTCCGCAAGTTGGAAAACAAAGCCGGAGGAATCCAAATCGGGAAGATTTATGTCGGTGTCGGGAGCAAATCCATCCGAACCATCGACCACACGGTTTCCAAAGTATTAGGTGCGGAAGGCGAAGTGACCTCCTCGGTATTGAGACAATTAGACGAAGAGTGCCGGTCATATCATCCGGCCATGTTGGATGTGCTGGAGATTATTCCTCCGGTGTATCTGTTGGATGGAAAAGAAGAGAATGACCCGTTGGGAATCTCGTGCTCACTCATCGAGGCCCGTTACAAACTGATTGTCGGCCAACCGACAATCCGCCGTTCTATCCTGACGAACATAGCCGACCGGCTCAAATTGCAGATTGCAGGTATTTTGGTTTCACCTTTGGCTTTGACGGATTTGGTTCTTACTCCGGCCGATAAGCAAGGGGCGGCATTGATTGATTTTGGTGCCGGCGTAACTTCGGTTACTATTTATAAGAATGGAAGATTAAAGGCGGTAACGGTGGTTCCGTTGGGCGCACACTTGATTACACGTGATATCATGACGCTGAAAGTCTCCGAAATGGAGGCCGAACGATTGAAACGCATGTACGGAAGCGCATTGCCGTTAGATCGGGATAAAGAACAGGAGAAGATAGAAATCAACAAAATGGATGATTTCCGGATGCAGGAAATGCCTTTATCCAATTTGAATGAAATCGTAGAAGCCCGCTCTCGGGAAATTGTGGAGAATGCATACGCACGTCTGGAGGATGCAGGTGTAGCTAAGGATACCGGATTCAAGATATTCATTGCCGGAGGCGGTTCGGCACTGAACGGACTTCGTGAAGCCGTAAGCCAACGCTTCGGTATGGAAGTGCATTATCCGCTGATCCGAAAAGGAACAATCGATAGCAGCGTAGAAATGATTGCCAATAATCCGGAATTTACTACGGCCGTCGCCTTGTTGTTGCAAGGACATGAGAACTGCGCGCTAAAACCGGAGGTAAAGCCGGAACCCAAAGTGGTAAAACAGCCTATCGTGATAGAGGAACCTCAACCGGAAATCCCGAAACCGGAACCTGTTTCTTTCGTAACGCCTGACGAGAATAAGGAGAAAGATGCTGAAAAAACAGCTTCTCAAAAAACAACAGAGAAGGCAGACGAAGAGAACAAAGGTAAAGGCAAGGGCAAAGGCATCAGAGATATTTGGGACAAATGGGGTCGCGATCTTTTTAATGGTGGTGATATTTAATAAACACAGCAGATTATGGAAGACGAATTATTAGACGTAAATATTCCGACTAATCCGGATTCTATTATAAAGGTAATCGGAGTCGGAGGAGGTGGCGGAAATGCCGTAACCAATATGTATAAGGAAGGCATTCATGATGTTTCCTTTATGTTATGCAATACTGATAGACAAGCATTGAACGGTTCGGATGTTCCGGTTAAGCTGCTGTTGGGACAAACCACCACTTGCGGCTTAGGTTCAGGCGACCAGCCCGAAAGGGGACGGAAAGCAGCCGAAGAAAGCGAAGAGGAGATCCGGCAAATGTTAAGCGACGGGACACGTATGGCCTTCATTACCGCAGGTATGGGAGGTGGAACCGGTACCGGTGCGGCTCCGGTTGTCGCACGTATCTCAAAAGAGATGGGAATCTTGACGGTCGGTATCGTTACCATTCCGTTCGAGTTTGAAGGACAATTCAAAATCGTGCAGGCCTTGGAGGGCGTCGAAGAAATATCCAAGCATGTAGATGCCTTACTGGTTATCAATAACGAACGCGTACGCGAAATTTATTCCGATATTGGCATGAGTGCCTCCAAAGCCTATGCCAAGGCGGATGAAGTGCTGACTATTGCCGCCAAAAGCATTGCCGAGATTATCACCATCCGGGGCGTCCAAAACCTGGACTTTGCGGATGTAAAGACAACAATGACCGATGGAGGTGTAGCCTTGATGAGTAATGGTTATGGAGAAGGAGAAGGCCGTTTGCAACAAGCCATTGACCAGGCATTAAAGTCCCCATTGCTGAATAATAACGATGTGTACAATGCGCAACGCATCTTGTTCAACATTTATTCCAGCCATGATAATGAATTCCGGATTGATGAAATGGGCGAAGTCCATAAGTTCATGGCGCGTTTCCGCACGAAATTCCGGGTAAAATGGGGATTCGGATTCGATGACACATTGGGAGATAAAATTAAAATCACAATCCTGGCTACCGGTTTCGGACTGGATGACATCCCGGAAATCGCCAAACAACATCATGCCGCACAAGAACTGCGCACGGAAGAAGAGCAACGGCAAGAAGCCGAACGCCATGCACGCGAGGAAAAAGAACGTGAATTAATGATTAAGTACGGCTATAAGCCCAATCAATTCCGTTCTCAAGCCGAAGTAATAGTCTTAACCGCAGAAGAACTGGATGATGACACCCTGATTGTTCAATTGGAAGATACACCGACCTATAGTCGGGATATCCGCAAGTTCAATCAGTTACGCCGAGGGGAAACGCCCGAAGTCATAGAAGAGGTAAGCGGATTTACTCCGACAAACAATACCTATGCCAAGAAACCGGATAACAGCAATAACTCTAATCCGGTCATCAGTTTTAGATAAGATATTTAATACATATATTATATTATGGATTTATTTGATAAAGTCAGCGAAGACATTAAAAACGCAATGAAGGCAAAAGACAAAGTTGCCCTCGAAACTTTGAGAAATGTAAAGAAAGTATTTTTGGAAGCTAAAACGGCACCGGGAGCTAATGATACACTAACAGATGCAGATGCGCTGAAGCTGCTCCAAAAGTTAGTGAAACAAGGGAAAGATTCCGCAGCTATCTATACGCAACAAGGCCGTCAGGACCTGGCAGACGGTGAGTTGGCTCAAGTAGCTGTATTGGAAAAGTATCTGCCCAAACAAATGTCAGCTGAAGAGTTGGAAGCTGAATTGAAGAAAATCATCGCCGAGGTAGGCGCAACATCTGCCAAAGAGATGGGGAAAGTTATGGGCGTTGCCTCAAAAGCTTTAGCCGGAAAAGCCGAAGGCCGTGCTATTTCAGAAACCGTAAAGAGACTGCTTTCATAATACCCCTATTATTTTTCAAGCAAAAAAAGAGGATGCGTCAACGCATCCTCTTTTTTTGCCATATAAGCTTTATCTCCGTTTTTTCTTATCTGTCCGTTTCTTGCTCTCACGCATAAAACGATTTTGAGCCGTACTACGGCGTTTGCGACCTTTTCCCTTTGAGCTTTTCTCGTCCTCTTCCGTTTTTTCCTGAGCAAATTCCACAGAAATCCGGCGACCATCCAGCTCAAATCCATTCATTCGCTTGACGACTCGACGTGCTTCAGCCTCTTCTACTTCAAAGAAAGAAAACTTCTCCATCAGGTCAATTCTTCCTATCCGCACTTTCCCTTTGACGCATCGGTGAACGATATCTATCAAATCATTGACAAACAAGCCATCTTTCTTGCCAAAATTAATAAATAAACGGGCAAAACCCTCTTCTGCCTTACGGCTCCGCTTTCCCTCCTTGTCTTTACGAGACGGTTTGTCATCGATAGTCTCTATCTCATCCGCATCCTTATAATAATCAATCATGCGATTAAATTCCAATGAGACCATGCGCTTGATGATATCCTCCTTGTCCAGCCATTCCAATTTACGATAGATTTGCGGCATCAGTTCTGCAATTTCTTCTTCGTTGACCTTGACCTTCTCAATCTGATCTACCAGATTAAACAATTGCTTGGCACAAATCTCCTTGCCGGTAGGCATCTCGCCTTTCTCGAACTGTTTATTGATGACTTTCTCAATCTCTTTGATCTTTCTCTTCTCTTTTACATGGCAAATCGAAATAGAGATACCTGTTTTTCCCGCTCTTCCGGTACGCCCGCGCCGATGCGTATAAGATTCAACCTCATCCGGAAGTCCATAGTTGATTACATGCGTCAAGTCATCTACATCCAATCCCCGGGCCGCCACATCAGTCGCCACCAAGAGCTGCAGATTTTTGATGCGAAACTTCTGCATCACATAATCCCGTTGCGCCTGACTCAACTCGCCATGCAACGAATCAGCATTATATCCGTCTTGAATCAGCTTATCTGCAATCTCCTGTGTTTCCTTACGGGTCCGGCAAAAGATAATACCGTATATGTTCGGATAAAAATCCGCGATACGTTTCAATGCCAAATATTTATCCTGAGCACGAACCATATAATAGATATCCCGGATGTTCTTATTCCCTTCATTTTTCCTGCCGATAACTATCTCCTTCGGATGATTCATGTATTTTTGGGTAATCGAGGCAATGCCTTGCGGCATCGTAGCGGAAAAAAGCAACATATTCCTTGTGGTAGGTACCTCAGCCAGAATCGCATCAATACTCTCCGAGAAACCCATGTTCAACATCTCGTCTGCTTCATCCAAGATGACATTGCGAATAGCGGACAGGTTAACCGTCTTGCGGTTCATCAAATCCAATAGGCGTCCCGGAGTAGCTACTACGATATGGACACCTCGTTTCAGCGTCTTGATTTGGCTTTCGATGCTCGACCCGCCATAGACCGGAAGCACCCTCAGATGGTCGATATATTTGGAATAATCATTCAAATCATCGGCAATCTGCAAGCACAATTCACGTGTAGGACACAACACCAAGGCCTGAGGCTGGCAGATCTCTACGTCAATCTTTTGTAATATAGGTAATCCGTAAGCAGCGGTCTTTCCGGTTCCTGTCTGCGCCAATGCTATTACGTCATTATCTTCGCCCAATAGAAAAGGAATCACTTCCTCTTGGACGGGCATGGGAGATTCATATCCCAACTCTTGAATTGCCTTCAGGATAGGTGCGGCAACTCCTAATTCTTCAAATGTTTTCAAATTATGATTGTTAATGGTGTGTAAATACGAAACCTTTTTTTGTCCCGCAAAGGTAGGCAAATCTCACGAAACGCGCCCTATCTCAACAAGATATCTTTCAATTTTTCTTGTTTTTTAGCAGATAAATCAAGCTCGTCCTCGACATATTCCTTGAAAGAGCCGAATTGCTTGTCTATTTCCTTATAGGCTATATTCAGGAAGGACTCGTTTACCAGGAGCAATGTCGTCATGGTTTCCTGAGCATCCGAGCTTAGCGCAGATACCGTCTTGGACATAAAACTCGGATCGATATATCTATTCGAGGCCAGATAATCCTTGAGTACCGTATCATACGGGACCCCCAGTATCGTCAGTAATAAGGCAGAGAAATACCCCACCCGGTCTTTTCCCAATGTTCCATGCAGGAGAATAGGGTAATTGGCTTCATCCAAAAAGATCGGCAGGATGCGGGCGTAAGCCGCAGAGCATTCCGTAACGAAGCGGATATAGGTATCTTCCAAATAAATCTTTCCATCACGTTTGCGCACCTTGTTCTCCATCAGACGCTCAAAGAAGTCATCCTTATTCCCGTCCAAAATCGGGACAGAGACAATGTTTACATTCGGGAAACCAATCGGCTGTTCGGTCATCTCCTCTTGAGGGCGAAGGTCGATAATCGTTTTTATCCCGCTCAGCATAAGCCGGAGCGAATCGCGGTCACTATACTTGCTTATGCTGCCGGAGCGGTAAATCATCCCCCACTTCACCTGCTTTCCCTTTTGCGTCGTATAGCCGCCCAGGTCCCGGAAATTCTGAACATGATCCATAAACGAATAGCGCGCCGCGATATCTTGCGGGCAAGCATCGTTGAACGTAACCCGGAAATATTGCCGTCTCAGATTATCCTGCGTCACATAACGGGCAAACCCGTCTTTGATGTCGGCATAGATTACCGGCTGAGACATATCAAACTTATCCGGCGTGTCTGAGACATAAATCTTGGCTACCCCGTTGATTGGCGGATTCGTTTCCCACTTGATGATGTAGTTCCCGATTTCATCACGCACACAAGCCGCACGGACATCGCACGTATCGGACGAACATCCCATCAAAACAAGCAGACTGCTCATTATACCTATAATATATCTTACCGCCATCATATCGTTATTGTTCTTTCTGTTATTTATCCATTACGCCGCGCTATATAATTATCATAGCTCTGACAGGCCTCTGCTGATAGTTCGATTCCGCACCGGACCACTTTTTCCCACTCCGCGTCCGTAAGGTACGGCAAGTCCTTTTTCCGGATATCATACTTGAGTAATCCGTACACGACCCCCGCATTGAAATTATCGCCTGCTCCAATCGTGCTGACCGGCCGGATCGGCGGAGCATCAAAATGGAGCTTCCGGTCATTGATGCGGAGATCGGCCCCCTCCGCGCCCCGCGTAGCGAGGAAGACATTGCAATAGAACTGGATGTGTTCTTTGTAAACCTTATCCAAGTCTGTCTCGCCAAACAGATTCAGAAAATCCTCATCCGAACCCCTGACTATATCGGCATACTCCAGATTCTCCAATACGGCAGGCATGACGTGTATCGCCTCGTGGGCATGAGCCTTACGGAAATTCGGGTCATAATAGAGTATCGCCTTCCGCTCCTGGGCATACTCCAGAAATTCGCGGACGCGCTTGCGCAAGACCGGATTCAGGGAGTAATACGACCCGAATAGGAAAATATCATCTTCCTCTATCGGAGGCAGGGGAACCTCCAGCCGTTGCTTCGGATAATCTTTGTAGAACAGGTAATTGGCATTCTGATGCTCATCCAGAAAGGCCAGCGAGAGCGGACTCTTCCCGTCCGGAAAGCGGTCGACATATCGCGTGGAGATATGATTCTCTTCCATAAACGACTGAATCATGTCCCCCACGTGGTCATTGCCTATTTCGCTGATAAAAAGGACCTCCTGCCCCAAACGCCCCAACGAGACCAGTCCATTGAACACGGAACCTCCCGGGACAGCCGCATAAGGCTTGTTCCCTTTGAATACAATATCCAGAATGGTCTCGCCAATGCCTATTACCTTTCTCATACTCCTATCTGTTCTTATTCATTCTTACTTTGCTCGCGGCTTTTCGAGCCCAAATAGCCGCCATGGTGCCGCTTCGCATAATCTTTGTTGGTGAAATGAATTTTCTTCATCGTACCCACGACCAGAATGTCGCCTATCACCGTCATCACGGTCGTCGACGTGGTCGGCGTCAGTCCCAGCGGACAGACCTCGGCCGGAGCGCCGGTCGGCAAACAGACCGTGGCTTCCTGCGCCAACGCACTATCGGGATTGCCGGTTATCACTATAAACTTCATATCCGGAACCAATCCGCGGGTCAGCGTAACCAGCTCTACCAGTTCGCGGGTCTTGCCGGAATTGGAAATCAGCAGCATGATATCCCGTTCGCGGACGATGCCCAAATCGCCGTGTTGCGCCTCACTCGGATGCAAGAACGAAGCCGGTGTCCCCGTCGAACTGAATGTCGTTGCTATATTCATGGCGATTTGCCCGGCTTTCCCCATTCCGCTGGTAATCAGTTTACCGCCCAGGGTATGTACGTGCTCTACTATCAGGTTCACCGCTTCTTCATAACGCGAAGAGACCGGGATATTCCGCACCGCATTGGCTTCCTGCTCCAATAGTGCCTTTATTTCATTTATCATCATCAAACTCCTTTTGTATTTACAATTACAAATGTGCGTTTTTTTTTTTACTATGCAAATTTGGGCGATTACATTTTATCAAAAGGTCAAATTCTCCGTTTCTTCTCCGCATTTTCCGGACCGGAGGGCAATCTGCCCGGCACGAGGGGCTTCGGCGTCTCGCCCGGAAGGGAATCCGGCAAGACGAATCTTAACCTAAAAATAACATTCCGATAACCTTCCCGATGGAAAAGAGCAACTACATTTGCCGCATCAGAAGCAACAAACGTTTTTTTTCGTAAGTTTGCACGGACTAAAGATAAAACTAAAAGTACATATGAACGATCAGATATTTCAGTTCTTGCGTGAGTTGAGACAGAACAACAACCGGAATTGGTTTCAGGCTAACAAGGCGCGGTTCGACATCCTGCGCCAGGCGTTTACGAATGAAGTGCAGCAATTGATTGACCGCATCGCGCTGTTCGACCCGGAGATTGCCGGCACGGAGGCCCGCAATTGCCTGTTCCGCATCTATCGGGACATCCGTTTCTCGCCGAACAAGCTCCCCTACAAGCAGCACTTCGCGGCTTACATCGCAAGGGGCGGAAAGAACAGCGAGCGGGGCGGCTATTACCTGCATCTGGAGCCGGACAACAGCCTGCTCTCCGGAGGCATCTGGTGTCCTTCGCCCGGCCTGCTGAAGTGCCTGCGCAAAGACATTTACGACAACATGGCCGAGTTTGTCGGCATATTGGAGAACCCGGCCTTCAAAGCGGTCTATCCTTCGCTGGATGGTGAGATGCTGAAGCGGATGCCGGCAGGGTTTCCGGCGGATGCAGAGCATGGCGATATCCTCCGGCACAAGGATTTCTGCGTGTACACGCCGAAGCCGGACAGTTTCTTCCTGCAAGAGGACTGGATGGACAAGGCTGTCGCCGATTTCCAATTGCTCCGGCCGTTCAACAGGTTCCTTAATTATACGGTAGACAACAGGTAAGTCGGCCGAGGGGCAAACCGGCGGGACCGGACCGGTTTTACAAACGAATTATATAATCCAATTAAATAAATCAAGATGAAACAATTTTTTAAGACGATGTTCGCCTCGGTGTTGGGCGTACTGATTGCAACAGGCGTAATCATTTTGGGCGGCCTGGTGCTGCTAATGGGAATTGCCGCATCCGGCGGCTCAGGTTCCACTTACACACCTAAAGATAACTCGGTATTGAAATTGCACCTCAAGGGGAGCTTGTCGGATACAGCCGTCGAGAATCCGTTCGGTAGTCTGATGGGCGAAGAGGAAGAGTCGCTGGCAGTCCAGGACGTTGTCAAAGCCATCCGTACCGCTAAAGAGAATGACCAGATAAAGGGCATTTATCTGGACGCCGTCGGGATGAGCGGCGGGTTCGCCGGGTTCGAGGCTATCCGCCGCGAGCTGGAGGACTTCAAGGAGAGCGGCAAATTCATTGTCGCCTACTCCGACATGTACACGCAGGGATGTTATTACCTGGCGAGCGTGGCAGACTCGGTGTTTGTCAATCCGCAGGGTGGAGTCGGACTGGTCGGACTGGCTTCGCAGGGCCTGTTCATCAAGGACCTTGCCGCCAAGCTGGGTATCGAGTACTACATCTTCAAGGTCGGCACCTACAAGAGTGCGGTCGAGCCTTACTTCATGGATAAGTTCAGCGACGCGAACCGCGAGCAGCTGACTTCGTTCCTGGGAAGCATCTGGGGAAATATGACCGGCGCCATCTGCGAGTCCCGTCATATCCAGCCGGACGCCATGGAGCGTTTCCTCAATGAGGGCATGGCCATGGAGGATGCACAGGCATTGGTAGACTATAAGCTGGTGGACGCCCTTCGTTACCGCAAAGAGGCCGAAGACTGCGTTAAGCGGATGGCCGGACAGGACCTCAAGGAGAAAATGGTCACGGCAAGCGTTAAGAACCTGTTGGCGGTGAAGCAGGACAAAAAAGTGAAGGATAACCGGATAGCCGTCCTGTATGCCGAGGGCTCCATCCAGGAAGACGATAATTCGTTCATGAGCGCCGGCGCATCTATCATTTCCGAAAAGATGGCGGACGAGCTGCGCAAGCTGGCCGACGATGAGAAGGTGAAAGCGGTCGTGTTCCGCGTGAACTCGCCGGGCGGAAGCGCCTACATCTCCGAGCAGATCTGGAAGGCGGTTACCGAACTGAAGGCACAGAAGCCGATTGTCGTTTCCATGGGCGACTATGCCGCATCGGGTGGATATTACATCTCCTGCGCGGCCAACAAAATCGTAGCCGAGAGGACTACGCTGACCGGCTCCATCGGCGTGTTCGGCGTGGTGCGCAATATGGCAGGAACCACCCAAAAGCTGGGCGTCAAGACGGATATAGTCAAGACAAACACTTATGCTGACCTGGGCGACATGACCCGGCCGATGCGCGAGGATGAGAAGGCGCTGATTCAGCGGGGCGTGGAGCGGACCTACGATTTGTTCCTGACCCGCTGCGCGGATGGACGCAGCATGGGCAAGGAGGACATCGACCGCATCGGGCAGGGACGTGTATGGACCGGCGAGCAAGCGCTGGAGCATGGACTAGTAGACCGGCTGGGCGGATTGGATGTTGCCGTCGAGGAGGCAGCCAACCTGGCGGGCATTGCGGATTATTCCGTTGTCAAGGCCAACACCAAGAAGGATTTCTTCACCGAATATATGGAGAAGGCATTGGGCGAAGCTAAAGTTTCGGTCGTAAAGTCTGTCCTGGGCGAGGACTTCGCGCTCTACTCTACGATGCAGCAGATGAAGGGCAACACCGGAATCCAAACCCGGATGCCGTACCTGATTCAAGGATTCTAAAGCGACAGAGGCCCTGAAAGAAGCATAGTAAAACCGGCGGCACGGAAAGTCAAACTTCCTGTGTCGCCGGTTCTTTTATGGTCTGCCCTGCCCCCCTGTCACATCGCTTCCCCGTTACATCGGATTTGCAATCCGATGTAACCGAGCAGCAGATTTGCAATCTGCATTACCCACCAATGATTCGGATTAAAAATCCGAGTTCTCAATTACGCTGGATTGCAAATCCAACGTGACGGACGGGGCTTACTGTTTCTGCAACGTGAGCGGGACATCCCCGCCGCCTGTCACATACTGCCAGCCCGTTCCGGACAATGCCTCGTTCATGGCGTTCATGGCAGTTTCCCATGTTATTGAACCGTCCACCTTCGTGGCTTTGCCGTTGCCGGTCATATCATTGCCGATGCCTTTGTCATCGGTCACTGTACCGTGCCAGTAGCAGGCGGTGAGGGTGCTGGAACCATAGTCGTCTTTGTAATTCCGTCCCACTACGCCGCCTGAGCTTGTGCTTCCTGACGCTCCGGTGACATCACCCGTAGCGTGATAGCAGGCGGTGACGGTACTTGAGTTATCGCCGACCACACCGCCGACATAGTATCCGTCACCTTTGACATCGCCCGTGGCATAGCAGGCGGTAAGGACTGCATGGTTGTTGTTCAGCCCCACCACGCCGCCGGCATAGGAATAACCCGTAGTATTGTTCTCTGTCGCGGTGACGCTGCCCGTGGAGTAGCAGGCGGTGATAATAGCACTGTTTTGTCCCGCTATACCGCCGACATACGCTATGCCTTCCACCGTGGCGGAAGAGTGGCAGTCGGTGATGCTGCTTCCATCATAATGCCATCCCACTATGCCGCCTACACAGCTATTGTCTGACGAACCTGTCACGCTGCCCGATACCGAGCAATTCTCGATGGTACCCCTATTCTGTCCCGCTATGGCACCTACATTGGAATTAGCTGTTACATTCACTTTGTCCAACTTCAAGTTCTTCACCGTGCCGCCTTCGGCGATGGAGGCGAACAGTCCTACATTCATTGTCGATTTGTTGATAGTCAGCCCCGTGATGGTCTTTCCGCCACCGTCAAAGGTGCCCGCATAACCTTGTATTGGCGTCCAGTTACTTCCGCCATCTGTAACTACAGGCAGGGTGATGTCGTCTGCGAGGGTGCAGTTCAGTGACGCATCGTTTTGTACTTCAGCTGCCCATGCTTTCAGGCCGTCGGCGGTATAAATGATATAAGTGGTGCCGCCGTCAGCTATCGTAAAACCGAGCACTTCCAGTACCCGCGATGCCGTTACCTTGCTTCCGTCCGCACGGATAAGGAAGACATCAAGCAATGCCTTGCCGTCGGCGGGGGCAGTGACAGTTACGGTGATATTGCCGTCCGCTGCTTCCTGTACGGTTGCGCTCCATTCGCTTGCGGTGCGGGTCAGCACGGCATCATCGTCCAGCGGAGTGACTTCGGCTACGATAGCTTTGTAGTCCGTTTTGGCGTTCATCGAGAGGTAGAAGGTGGTCTCGCCTTCTGCTCTAACAGGTGCCGTGTCGTTGTCGGAGGTGCCGCTGCCCTTGTGTTCCTCTTCGGTCAGGATTCGGAGGGATTGGTAGGCAGCTACTTCGATGGTTCCGCCATTGTTGGCAAGGGTAAAGATATAGTGTGTGCCGTCTTTGGAAAGTTCGGGTTCTCCTTCAAACATCGAGTCGCCCTGAGGACCTTGTTGCCCCTCGCTGCCCGGATTGCCTTGTGCACCTTCTTTGCCGCTAATGCGATACCACGTCTTGCCGTTATCTACGCTGAGATACCAGGCAGCGGGGTCTTTCGTTCCGTTATCGGTTTCAATCGTACCGCTTGTTATCGAGCTGCCCAGCTTAATCTGCGGCGTGGGAGCAGATGTTCCGGGTTTGCCTGTCGCTCCGGGTTTGCCGTCTGAGCCATCGGTACCGTCTTCACCGTCATCGCCATCGACTCCGTCTTCCCCGTCTTGTCCGTCCTCACCATCCTTGCCATCTTCCCCGTTGGCACGGATGGGATTGCCCTCGGCATCGGTCATCAGAGAGCCGTTCAGCGTCCAGTACCAGTTTCCGTCCTCCTGCCGGGTCAGGCCGATTTGCGGCGTAGAGCCGTCCGCTCCGTCCTCGCCCTTCTCGCCGTGGTAAATCGTAATCGGGTCGCTGTGGAGGAAGGTGATGGTGTAGCCCGTCACTTCTCCGCCTAATGTAACGGGAGTAACGGAGGTAATCATGTCGTTGGTGTTCAGCAGCTGCTGTAGGGCGGCGATGTTGTTGTTCACCTCCTCTTGCCACTGTTCGAGCGCCTCGATGCGGCTGGTGTTGTCGTTCACCTGTTCCCACAGGGCGGTGTCGTCGTAGTCGTCGCACGCGGTGAAGGTCAGCGCGCACGCCAATGGTAACATTACATAAAGTCTCTTCATTTTTCTTTCGGTTTGGCTCTCCCGGCGGGAGTCTTGGACCTCCTGCACCCGCGCCGGGAGAGCTGTTAATAAATCAATACAAATCTCTGTTGTAAGGCAGGTAGAGCGGGAAGCTGTTCGGCATCTCTCCCTCCTGAGAGGCATGAAGCGCCTGCGCTTCGGGCTGTGCCGGAGTCTGTTCCGGCTCCTGCTCCGGCGTCTGCGCACTCTGCGCCTTCCGCTGTCCTACCATCTGGTTGCGTGTTGTCCTCATAGTCTGATGAAAACTCACATACAGAACCAGTCCGAAACGTGACATACCGCTCTCTTTCAACTTAGGTACTTGTCTCATACACTTTCCTTTTTTTGTTCTTTACACATTTTATTTGATTTAACATATGGTTGATTCTATTCCAGCCGATAACACCTGCCAAAGCGAATCCCCGCCAGCCGGGCAGCCCGTTTGCACCCTACAACGACCCCGCCAAAACAAAAGTGACGTCGTTTGCACCCTACAAAGCCTCCGCCGGAGCCGCAGGCTGTCCGTCGTAGGGTACGACGGGGGCAAAAACGCAAAAAGCCCGTGCGCAGTGTCGGTCATTGACACCACGCACGGGCTTCTTTATATTCTGCTTACTTCCTTACCGTTGAATATCAGCTGTTTACCCCCCCCCCATTTGCATTTTGCCGCTCACGGCTTCAGGCAAAGCCGCAAGGAGCAACATCAGGGGGCGCAGAAACGCTGTATTCGTCGGACGGGTCATTTTCGTTATCGGCACTAAGCGGGGAGTAGATAATCTGCTCCAATTCGGAGAGATTGTGTTTTACTTCGTCATCGGTAACTTCATAATTGCGCAAATCGCCTGC